>CANETX010000007.1 GCA_947441435.1 Planctomycetaceae bacterium | reverse complement strand
GCCGATGGGCGATTCGAACTCGGCTGGCGAATGCCGCGCTTCGATCGAGGCAAGCCCACAGGAATCTCGATCAGTCCCGACGGCCGCGTCTACATCGCCGACACGCATGAGAAGCGAATCCTCGTCTTCGATCGCGAAGGCAACCGGCTCTCGGAGTTCGGCTCCTTCGGCACCGCACCGGGAGAGTTCATCTATCCATGCGATGTCGCGTTTTCTCCCCAAGGCGAGATCTATGTCTCGGAGTACGGGGGGAACGATCGCATCCAGGTGTTCTCGCATGACCACAAGTTCCTCCGCCAATTCGGCGCTCCCGGCACCGAGCCCGGTCAGTTCGCGCGACCGCAGTCGATCGCGCTTTCCCGCGACGGCCGCGAACTCTTCGTCGCGGACTCGTGCAACCACCGCATCCAAGTCTTCACGCCGACGGGAACGCTCCTTCGGACGCTCGGCCGCGCAGGTCGCGAAGGAGGAGAGTTCGCCTACCCCTACGGCGTCCATGTGCTCGAGGATGGCTCGCTCCTCGTCGCTGAGTTCGGAAACTGCCGACTCCAGCGCATCGACCCTTCCGATGGCCACTCGCTCGGTTGCTTCGGTGGCGGTGGGGTCGAATTGGGGCGACTGAACGCGCCGTGGGCGGTCGAAGAGGATCGCGGACGGGTGTTCGTCCTCGACAGCGCGAACGCGCGGGTGCAGTCGATGCCGCTCGCGTCGCTCCGATAGGATTCATCGGACGCATGCTCCCGATTGGATTCGAACGGCCGATCGCGCTCCTCCTGCTGCTGGTCGTTCCCCTTCTGTGGTGGATGAGTTTCCGGCGACGGCACGCAACTGGAGTGGTTCGAGGATGGATGAGTGCCGTGGCGCGCACGCTTCTCGTGGCGCTGCTTGCCTTGAGCCTCGCGCAGCCATCCATCATCCGTCGCGGCGAGGGAGTCACCGTGCTCGTCGTCGGCGATGTCAGCCAGTCGGTTCCCTCCGACGCACTCACGAAGGCGGAGAAGGCGCTGCACAAGGCGCTCAATGCCACCGAGAACCCGGACAACCGAGTGGGCGTGGTGACCGTCGCCCGGACCGCCTCGGTCGCGCAGATGCCCGAAACTGGCGGCGAGGTCTCCTTCGGCGCGCACTCGGGAGATCGTGACGGATCCGACCTCGCCAAGGGAGTGCGGCGTGCGCTCGCGCTTCTTCCTGCGGACACGATGAACCGTGTGCTCCTCGTCTCCGACGGCAACGAGACTGCGGGGAGTCTCCGTGAAGCTGCCGACCTAGCGAGCGCCAACGGCATTCCCATCGATGTTCTTCCCATCGAGTACCAGCTGCAGAAGGTGACGGTCTTCGAGGGGATTCGCGCCCCATCGCGGGCGCGCATCGGCCAGTCAGTCGACCTCAAGATGTTCCTGCGCAGCCAAGGTGGAGCGTCGGGGACGCTGTACCTGAAGGAGAATGGGCGAAGCGTCGATCTTGACTCCGCGGATCCTGGCGATGGACTCGCCGTGACGCTGCGCGCGGGTCCCAACACCATCGACATTCCCATCAGCCTCGATGCCCCCGGGGCGCAGCGCTACGAGGCGGTCTTCGAGCCCGACGCGGGCAGCAGCGACGGCATCATCGAGAACAAGCGGGGAGCGACGACCGTGTTCGTCTCGGGCGAGGGGCGAGTCCTCGTCGTTGATGGTCAGGGAGAAGCAGAGGCGCTCGTCGCCGCTCTGCGTGCGGGAGGCATCACCGTCGACGTTGCTCCCCCGGATGCGCTCGAGCAGGGGATCGCCTACATCGCGGGATTCGATGCGATCGTCCTGGCCAATGTGGCGCGCTACGAGATCGACAACGCGACCGACCGGATGCTCCACGCCTATGTGCACGACCTCGGTGGCGGGATGCTCGTCCTCGGGGGAGACAAGGCGTACGGCGCAGGCGGATGGATCGGCAGCGAGACGGCGCGCGCGTGGCCAGTGAAACTGGATCCGCCGGCGACTCGCGAACTCCCCCGCGGAGCGCTCGCCCTCGTCATGCACTCCTGCGAGATGGCCGACGCGAACTACTGGAGCGAGGTTGTCGCGGTCAGTGCGATCGAGGCGCTCTCGCGGCTCGACTATGTCGGCATCGTCGTCTTTGGCTGGGGCGGCGCTGGGGGAATCAACGGGTCGGGGTGGTATTTCCCCATGCAACTCGCAGGAGACAAGTCGAAGGCGATCGCCGCCGCGAAGTCCATGAGCGTAGGTGACATGCCCGACTTCGCCGCGTCGATGGAGGTTGCCCTCGAGGGACTGCGCACGGTGAAAGTCGGACAGCGCCACGCGATCGTCATCTCCGATGGCGATCCCGCCCCGCCGTCCAAGGAACTGCTCGACAAGTACCGCGAACTGAAGGTCACGATCACGACGGTCATGCTCGCGGGCCATGGCGATGCACAGCAACTCCAGAACATGAAGGCGATGGCGGAGTTGACGGGGGGGAGCTTCTATCAAGTGACGAATCCGAAACTCCTGCCCAAGATCTTCGTGAAGGAAGCGTCGCTTGTCTCACGCACGCTGATTGTCGAAGGCGAGTTCCAGCCGACATCCGCTGCGGGGATCGGTGGGCCGATCGAGGGGCTCTCGCAGGTCCCTCCCGTGAGGGGATATGTCCTGACGGTTCCGCGCGAGGGACTCGGGCAGATCCCGATCCTCAACCGGACGACTGAAGGGAACGATCCGATCTACGCCTACTGGAACTACGGCATCGGGAAATGCGTGGCGTTCACGAGCGACCTGTGGGGGCGCTGGGGCGGGGCGTGGCCCGCGTGGGGAGGATTCCAGCCGATGTGGGAGCGGACGGTGCGCTGGCTGATGCGCCCGGCGGCGCCGTCGAATGTCGTACTGCGGACGACGATCGAAGGGGAAGTCGCGTCCGTTGATCTCGAAGCGATGTCAGGTGAGGGAGGGCTCGCGAATTTTCTTCGGACACAGTCGAGCGTCGTCGGTCCTGATGGATCGATTCTCCCCTTCGCGCTTGAGCAGGTTGGGCCTGGGCGCTATCGCGGCTCATTCCCAGCGAGCGAGACGGGCTCGTACCTCGTCGATGTCGGGCTGCTCGATGGCAGCGGACAGCGTTCAGGTGGCTCGGTGCAGGGGGCGGTGTCGCTTGCGTATCCGCGGGAGTTCCGCACGACGAGAGACAATGCGGCGCTTCTGAGGAGCGTTGCGGAGTCGACGGGTGGGCGCGTTCTCACGATGTCCGATCTCCCCGTCGCCAATCTCTTCGAGCGCAACGGGCTTCGGCAGCCCGAGAGCGTCCGGCGAATCTGGGACATCCTCGCCATCATCGCGGCGGCGCTTCTGGTGATCGATGTCGCGGTTCGGAGACTCGTGTTCGACCGCGAGGCGGCGCGGGAACTTGCCCAGCAGGCGCTCGGTGGGGGAGTTGTCAGCGATGGGAGCACGGTCGCCGCGTGGAAACGTGCGCGGTCGAGGTCGGCCAAGGGCGAGGCGAAAGGCGATGCCGAGTCGCCGACGATCCCGCGGCCCGTGAAGCGCGCAGCCAAGACCGCGACCGACCAACCCATGTCGGCGCCGTCCACACCGACGCCGACAGCGCCGCCTGCGGACCTTCCCGAAGGCGAAGAAGAGTCTCCGCTCGCTCGCCTTCGCCGCGCCAAGCAGCGCGCTCAAGGTGAGCGCACCGAGGACGACGCGCTGTGACCATCTCTGTCGAGTCCATCAAGTCGGTCGAGGAGTTGCGCGAGGCCTGCGCAGACTTCCGAGGAGTCGCCACCAAGTTGCGCGATGAAGTCGCCAAGGCGATCGTCGGGCAGCGCGCGGTCGTCGACGAAGTGTTCACAGCGCTCTTTGCGAACGGCCATGTGCTGCTTGAAGGTGTCCCCGGACTTGGGAAGACGCTCCTCGTGCGGACGCTCGGGCAAGCGCTCGGACTCAAGTTCTCGCGGATCCAGTTCACCCCGGACCTCATGCCCGCCGACATCATCGGCACGCAGATCGTCGTCGACGATGCGGCGAGTCGCCATCGCTGCTTCCAGTTCCGCCCTGGACCGATCTTCGCGCAGATCCTCCTCGCCGATGAAGTCAATCGCGCCTCGCCGAAGACCCAGTCGGCCCTCCTCGAGGCGATGCAGGAATTCTCGGTGACGGTGGGCGGGGAGACCCGTCATCTGGAGCGGCCCTTTCTTGTCCTCGCGACGCAGAATCCAATCGAGCAGGAGGGGACCTATCCGCTGCCTGAAGCACAGCTCGATCGCTTCCTCCTGAAAGTCATCGTTCCCTACGCCTCGCGTGAGGACGTGGGGACGATCGTCGAGCGCACGACGGGAACGTCGCAGGCGGCCGAGACGATCTCGCAGGTCATCACTCCCGAAGAGATCGTCTTTGCGCAGGGACTTGCACGCGCCGTGCTCATCGCGCCGCATGTGCAGGACTACGCGGTTCGCCTCGTGCTGGCGACCCACCCCGGGCCCGACGCGAGCGAGTTCATTAACCGCATGGTGGTCGTCGGCGCAAGCCCGCGCGGGGGGCAAGGGCTCGTGAAAGCGGCCAAGGTGCGAGCGCTCATGGGGGGACGTTCGGCGGCGAGCACGCAGGATCTCGCCGCCGTCGCGCCGAGCGTGTTGCGCCACCGCATCGCGCGCAGCTTCGAGGCCGATGCCTCAGGCGTGAATGTCGACGGCATCATCGAAGAGATCGTGCGCACGACGCCACGGGAGTTGCAGCCGTGAGCCGGCCCACCACCGTCGACGAACTCATCGACTCTCGGTTGATGGCCCGGCTCGACCAACTCGATGTCATCAGCCGCAAGATCTTCACGAGCAAGATCCAGGGAGAGCGCAGGAGCCGTCGGCGCGGGCAGTCGGTCGAGTTCGCCGACTTCCGCAATTACTCGCCCGGCGACGATCTTCGGTTCGTCGACTGGAACATCTATGCGCGGCTCGATCGGCTCTTCCTCAAGATGTTCCTCGAAGAGGAAGACCTGTCGATGGTCATCGCCCTCGACGTGAGCGCTTCGATGGACGCAGGGGAACCGAACAAGATCGACTACGCGCGGCGATTGGCGATGGCGCTCGGCTACATCGGCCTCGTCAACAACAACCGGGTCAGCCTCTTTGCCTTCGGAGGCGAGCGCCTCGAACGGCTGAGCGGCCTGCGCTCGCGCAGGCGCACGCGCGAGATGGGGCAGTGGCTCCTTGGCCGACCCATCGGTGGCGAAGCGCAGTTCGGCGATGCGATGCGCGCGATCGCACTCGGCGGACAGGGGCGCGGCGTGCTCCTCGTCCTGAGCGACTTCCTCTTTCCAGACGGCTACGAACAGGGGCTGAAGTATGTCGCTGGGCGAGGATTCGATCTCTTCGCGTTGCAGATTCTCGCTCCGCAGGAGACGGATCCGGCGCGGCACGGCCTGTCCGGTGACATGCGCCTCGTCGACTCCGAGACGCAGCAGGAGATCGAGGTGACGGCGTCGAGTGCGGTGCTCTCCGAGTACCGGAACTCAATGGAGCAGTACATCGCCGGGATGCGCGACTTCGCGGTGAGGCGTTCGATCTCGCATGTGCTGGTCGAGACGACGCTCGACCTCGACACGCTGCTCATTGACTACCTGCGCCGTCGAGGGCTATTGGCGTGACGTGGCTGGCACCGCTCGCTGCGGGAATCGTGGCGCTCTCGACGATTCCGCCCCTGGTGGCGCTCTACTTCCTCCGGCTCCGCCGGACTCGGCGCGTGGTGTCGAGCACCCTTCTCTGGAAGCGGGCGACCGAAGACCTCCACGCGAACACTCCATTTCAGCGGATCCGGTTCTCGCTGCTTCTCCTTCTCCAACTCCTCGCGCTGGCTCTCGTCGTCCTCGCCATCGCGCAGCCGCAGGCGGACATGGGCGAGCGATCGGCGGCACGGATCGTCTTCCTCATCGACCGCTCCGGTTCGATGGGCACGCAGGACATGGAGGGTGGAACGACGCGCCTCGAGGAGGCCAAGCGCAGGGCCGTCGCGCGCATCAGGCAGCTTCATGGTGGCGGTCTCTTCTCCGGGCCTGCGCCGTCGGTCATGGTGATCGCCTTCGCGAGGGAGGCGGAGGTCATCGCGCCATTCACGACCAACGCGGCGCAGCTCACCGGGGCGATCGAGTCCATCGTCCCCACTGATGAGACGACCAAGATCGCCGATGGATTCGAGCTTGCACGCGCATTCACCACCGTGACCAATCCAGATGACGCCTCGGCGACTCCGGCCGAACCACCGTCGTACGAGATCTTCTCCGACGGTCTCGTCGCCGATGTCGCCTTATGCGCGCTGCGTCCGGGCGAAAGGGTCGTGTACCGTCCGGTCGCGGGAGAACAGCAAGCCAACGCGGGGCTCGGCGCACTTGCTGCGGCGCGGACGCCGGACCATCCTGATGAAGTGGAGGTGTACGCGCGCGTCATCAACTGGGGGCATGAGATTCGCCGCACTGACTTGGAACTTCGGGTTGACGGGTCGATCCGTGCAGTCACACCTAGGCCAGTCGAAGTGCCAGCCCGATCGGTCGCGACAGGATCGACGGTCGTGGCCCCCGGTGAGTCGCAGGTCGTCTTTCCTTCGATCGCCCTTCCGAGCGGAGGCCTCCTCACCGTGCGGCTATTGGAAGGGGACGCACTTCCTGCGGATGATCGTGCGTCTGTCATCGCACCGCCACAAGAGGCGTTGACCGTCGCGCTCGTCGGCCGAGGGTCTTTCGTCCTTCGCAGCATCCTCGGGGCGATGGGGCTCGCCACGCTCGACGCGTTTTCGGTGGACGAGTGGAACTCGAAGATCGACGCGGACTCAGGGACACCCGACCAGTACGACGCGATCGTGCTCGACGGCGTCGCGCCGAACCTCGTCCGTCGCGGGCGCTACCTCATCTTTGGCCCACCGCCACCCATCGAGGGAATCGTCCCCTACGGATCGAAGTCGAACGCGATCGTGCGGGGATCCCGCGAGGGGCATCCTCTCCTTGAGTTCGTGAACCTCGATGAACTGTTCGTCGCCTCGATGCACGCGGTCGCGGGAGGCGCGGATGCCGACGCGATCGTCGAAGCGAGCGAAGGTCCGCTCGTCCTGACCGTGCAACGAGGTCCGCTCACCGCCGTCTATCTGACCTTCGACCCGATGGAGAGCAACTGGCCATTTCAGCGTGGATTCGTGAACTTCGTGGCGAACTCGATCCGTTGGCTCGCGTCCGGCGGGGCATCCGTGACCGACGAGCCGCTCACTCCGGGCGATGTCGCCGCAGCGCGCGTGCCCGCTGGGGCGGCGAAAGTCACATGGCGAAGTGCGGATGGATCCACCGAAGCGCTGACGGTTGGAAGTGGCTCCGAGGTCTCGTTTGGCCCGTTGCGCACAAGCGGTGTCCACGAGATCGCATGGGAGGGTCCCGCGAATCCTGCCGGAGCTCGAGCCGAGCGCGTCGCCGTGAACATGAACTCACGCGAGGAGGGGAGCGTTCAGGCTGCCGAGTCGCTTGACTTCGCTTCGGAGCGCGTGGCGGGAGTCGTCGGTGGAGGAGAGCGCCTCAGCGCGCTCTGGCCGTGGCTCCTGCTCGCGGCGCTCGCGGTGCTGCTTCTGGAGTGGTGGGTCTGGCTGCGCCGGGTCTAGCGCGGCGCGCGGAGCGAGGCGAGCAGTTCCTCGTCGATGCCGAGGTACTCGAACATGTGCTGTTCGTAGATCTCTTGATCCTTGTCGCGGGAGAAGTCGAGGCGCATCTCATTGATGACCTTGGTTCCCTGGCCGATCCACTCCTTCCACGTCTCCGCAGAGATGTTCTCGAAGATCCATGCGCCGACTGGTCCGCGCATCGGAGGCTCCGCGAGTTTCGTGCCGCTTCGTCCCGTGCGTCGACAGGAGAAGGAGCCGTCGCCCGCGCCGTCGGCAGCGGCTCCAGCCGGTGATGCCGCGCGCGTCGGGGGTTCCCGGCCAATGGATTGGAGCAGCTTCGCGATCGCCTGCTCGACCATCCGGTCGCCACGCTCGGCGGCGATCTCGTGGCCCCGAAGAAGCACCTCGCTCGCGCGGTCGGTCCATCCCGCGCCGATCATCGCCTGTCCGCAAAGTTGAAACGCCTTGCTCATTCCCGGGCTCAGTTCGATCACCCGGTCGAGGCTTTGCGCCGCCTCGGCGTGGCGTCCGGCCTGCAGGTACGCATTCCCGAGGCTGAAGTGCGCCATCTCGTTGGTGGGGTCGGCCGAAGCCATCTTCTCAAACTGCGCGATGCGCTCAGGAGTGCTCATGTCTGCTGATCATAGATCTGTTACAACCATGGCGTGGCCCAACGCGATCCACTGGCGATCACGCTCGCAGGACTTGCGCTGCGCACTCCGCTGATCGCCGCCGGGGGAACCTGCGGCTATGTGAGCGAACTGCGCGACGGTGCCGGGGTCGCGGGGCTCGGCGCGATCACCACGAAGAGCATCACCCGTCTTGAGCGCGAGGGAAACGCGCCGGCGCGCGTGGTGCCGACGAAGGTTGGGATGCTCAACGCGATCGGGCTCGCCAACATGGGGCTCGATGCGTTCGTGGAACGCGAAGTTCCGCGCGTGCGCGAGTCGCCGATCCCGGTGATCGTCAGCGTCGCCGGCCATGCGCTCGACGAGTTCGCTGTCGTCGCCGAAACGCTCGCAGCCACCGGCGAGTTCGCCGCGATCGAACTCAATGTCTCGTGTCCCAATACTCAGACGGGACGGAGTTTCTCGGCGGATCCGGCGTCGCTTCTGGGCCTCCTGCGAGCCGTGCGCGCGCGCGCGGCGTCGGCACGACTCTTCGTCAAGCTGCCTCCAGACATGGCCGATCCCTGCGCGATGGCCGCGGCCGCAGTCGAGGGCGGGGCGAACGCGCTCGTGCTGTGCAACACTCTTCCGGCGATGGCGATCGACGTGCGCACCAGAGAACCGCGGCTCTCGCGCGGAGTGGGCGGGCTCTCGGGCCCGGCGATCCATCCGCTCGTTGTAAGAGTCGTCCGCGAGGTGCACGCGGGCGTCGCGCGCGAGGCCGGTGTCCCGATCGTCGGACTCGGCGGCGTGATGGACTGGGAGGACGCGGCGGAACTCATCCTCGCGGGCGCAACGGCGATCGGCATGGGCACGGCCACCATGGCGGACCCGCGCTCTCCCAAGCGGGTTGCGAAGGGACTTGAGTCATGGGTGCTCACGCAAGGGTGCACGAGCATCACGGAACTCGTCGGTCAAGTGCGGCTATGAGCGCGCAGTGGACGGCGGCGGGTCGCGCCCGTTTCGACGCCATTCTTGAGCGAGTCCTCGCCGCGCAGCCGAAGTCCATCCACGATCTCCTCGAAGAGTCTCCCCTCATCGTCGACGATGCGGCGAGCGCCGAACTCCTTGAGTCGCTCGGGCTCGACCCCGACGTCGACGACCTCTGCGGTCTTCACTCGGGGACATCGCTGATGGAGCGATCGGTCGCGCACTCTGGTGAACTGCCTGAACAGATCCAACTCTTTCGCCGGGGAGTCCTCGATGCAGCGGGGGGCTGGGAAGCGTCAGTCGACGAGGACGGGTCTGCATGCGGCGGCGAGGCGCGCGTCGAGGAAGAGATCCGGATCACGCTGCTCCATGAGATCGGCCATCACTTCGGACTCACCGAAGAGGATCTTGAGCGGCTTGGATACGGCTGAGGATCCCGCGAGAGCGGGGGAGCGTCACGCGATCGCGCTGCCGACCTGCGGCATGAACAGGATGCGGTGGCAACTCGTGCAGGTCACGACGACATTCGGATTGGACGCGAGCGTCGCGTACTTGTCCGGCGGGAGTTCCATGTTGCAGACTCCGCAGACATACTCGCGGCGGCGCACATCGACGGCGACGAGTTCGGACATCGCCTCACCCTCGTAGAGGTCCGCGACACGGTCGAAGATGTCGAGTTCGCGCTTGGGAATGCGGGCCGACGCGTCGGTGCGCTCGCGGTCGAGTTCGCCGAGACGGGTCCCAACTTCGCCACGGCAGACGCCGATTTCCTTCTTCGCGGAATCGCAGAGCGTCACGCGTTCGGAGACCTTCGTCTCAAGCTCCGTGGCCTTGACCAAGAGATCGTCCGCCTTCTGGAGTTGCGCGAGTTCAAGCGTGTCGATCTCGTCGCGCTGCGCCTGAAGCACTTTCAGTTCGTTGAGGATCGCCGCGTACTGCTTGGGATTCGTGGACTGATTGAGCTGCGACCGGTATGTTTCAATCTTGGTCTTGATGCTGCCACCCTCGGCCTCGTGGTTGGCCGCCGTGGCCTGATGCTGGCGGATCTGGCTCTTGACTTCCGCGAGCCGTCCCGCGAGTTCCTGATGGAGGCGCTCTTGGCCCTTGAAGTGCCGCTCCGCAGTGTCCAACCTTCCCCGGAGCGCACGAACTTGGCAGTCGACTTGGTGGAGGGAGACGAGGTCGCCAAGGAGTGTCATCGGTCCCCAACTGTAGCACAGGCGCGGCCCGGAATCACTTCTTTCGCGTTCAAGACGCCAAAAGCCACCACGCGAGCGGGCCAGCCAAAAGCAGCGAATCGAGAACGTCGAATGCCCCGCCCATTCCCGGGAGAACGTTGCCAGAGTCCTTCACCCCGGCGCCTCGCTTCAGAAGGCTCTCGAAGAGGTCGCCGAGGACTCCCGCGAGGCCGAGTACGGCACCCGAGAAAGCGCCCCAGCCTGCAGAAACGGGTTCCACGAAGCGGTCCGCTGCCCACGCGGATTGCGATCCCACCGCAAGCAGCGCTCCGACTGCGGCACTTGTCACGAGACCTCCCCACAATCCCTCCCACGACTTTCCAGGACTCAGCCACGGGATCAGTTTGTGGCGGCCGATCAGGGTTCCAGTGAAGTATGCGCCGATGTCCGAACTCTTGACGCAGAGGATCGCTGCGGCCATGGTGTACGCCTCGCGATCCTTGCGCAGGAGGAGCCAGAATCCCATGGGGATCCCGACCCATGCGAAGGAGAGGAGCGCGCCGCCGACCGCGGCAAGCGTGCCTTCGGCCGAGTGTTTCCTGCCGTGGGCGACCGCCGCCAAGAGCGCAATGCCGACCGTCGTTGAGAGCGCCAGCGGCAGGAGTTGATGGGTTGGGACCATCTCGGGCGCGAGAAAGAGGCAGGCGACTCCAGCGATGATGGCCACGAAGTGGACGACCTGCAGAGCCCGCGTGGGCCGCGGGTTGCAGAGCGACGCGAGTTCCCTGGACATGAGCGGCGCGACAACGAGCGCGATGAACCCAGCGAGCACGCATCCGGGGCCGATCCGCATCTCGTAAACGTAGAGCGTTGGAACCTGAGAGTCGACCGCCGCAAGCGCGAGGAGTGCGGCGATAAGGAGGGCACCCGTCACGAGCCGCTGTCGGAGCATCCGCTGAGTGTAGAGATCAAGCGTCGATGGGTGCGCGTTACCATCGATCCATGCAGGCGCGTCGACCGATTGCGGGGCAGACGCTCCGGGGAACGCCCGCGTCGCTCGCGCATGTGCAAGCGTTGTTCCACCAAGGAAAAATCGGCGACGCAGATGAGGCGATCGATGCGCTGGGCTCGTCCGCGATGCGGGATCCGCAGTGCGCGCTGCTGCGGGGGCTGGTCGATCAACGACTGGGCCGCGCCGATCGGGCGATCGCTGCGCTGACGCCGGTGGCGCAGTCGAAATCCCCGTATGCCCTTGAGGCGACCGTCGCGCTCGCCGAGACGCTCTACTTCGCCCATCATCGCGAGGCGCTTGCCGACCTCGTGGATCGCTCTGCGCTGCTCGCCGTTGATTCCCGCGGCGCGCTCATGCGTGCGCGTATCGAGAGTTGGGCGGATGCGGCGGCTGCGGCCGAAGCGCTGACGAAGATCTCGCGCGGGGCAGGACCCGGCGGTGGAGTTGTCTTGAAGCGCGTTGCGGGGTTTGAGGCGGTGCAGCTCCTTGATCGGCTCGGTCGATACCGCGAGGCGTTCGATTTTGCCACCGAACTGCACCGTGAGACGACCCCACCCTACGACCTCGAGGGTCTCGTCGGGGGAATTCGACGCCAGGTCGAGTTGCTCGCGCGTTCGGGGGGATGGGGAACTCCCAAGCAGGACCCCGTCGATGGCGTCGTGCTCGTCGTCGGGCTACCGAGGTCGGGGACGACGCTTCTTGAACAGATGCTCGATGGCCACCCCGAGATCAGCGGGATTGGTGAGTACGACGGAGTCGAGCGTCTTGCCGAGGGAGTAGCGTCGCTCGGCGTGCCGTTGGGGGCGCACGGGCAGTTGCCGCGCGAGGCGCTGCGTGAACTGCGCGATCGATATGTCGCAGGCGCGAGGCGGCTCGCGCGCGTCGGAGCGCGGTGGACATTCGACAAGACTTTGTGCGTGTGGCGGGTCCTCCCCGAAGTGTGTGCTGTCCTTCCCGGCGCGAAGATGGTCCACATCGCCCGGGACCCTCGCGACAACGCCATCAGCGCGTTCCTCTCGTTCTTCAATCCCATGCACTATGGATGGATGTCGTCACTTGGTTCGATCCGCAGCGTCATTGAAGCCGAACGGCTGCTGCTCCCGGACGCGCTGGCGCGCTTGGGCGTGGACCACGAGGCGATCGTCTACGAGCGGCTTGTCGCGGATCCGGCGAACCATGCGATGAAAGTGCTCGCGCTGCTTGGACTCGACGCCCACGACGCCGTGCTCGCTCCCGAGCGCAACTCGCGGACGGTGTTCACGCTCAGCCACGAACAGGTGACGAAGCCGATCAATTCAGGATCCATCGGGAGATGGCGCAACTACGAGTGGGCCTTCGACTCGAAGTGGGACGCGCTCGCCGAGCGGCACGAGACGGCACGGACGGTTCGGACGGCCTGACGCGCGGCGCGGACTCACTGCGTCCCGAAGTACTGCGCCCGCAGCTTCGCGCCGACCCCAGCCTCCTCCAGTTGGAGCAGGGCGACATTGAAGGGGATGCGGTGGGGGCTCCCCGCCGGAAGTGCGAAGGCATACCGCGAGGGGTCGAAGATCGGACCGACTTCCGCGAGTGGCAGCTCGGGGTGGGCGTGGTCGTAGAACTGGAGGGCGGGTGCGTCGAACACGATTGCCTGGATCTCGCGCGCGACGAGCGCGTCGACGGCGAGCCCCAAGTGATCGAATCCCAGCGTCTGCCACCCCTGCGTCTTCGAGTAGTCGGCGCTCGTGGTGCCGCGGACCACGCCGACGTTCTTGCCGGCGAGATCGCCTGGCCCCGAGATGGCATCGCGCAGTTTGTTCGCCGTCATCTCGGAGGTCACGGTCGACGTGATGTACGCGACGACCGCCACACCGCACAGGATCCAGATCGCCGCGACGATGCGGCCGAGGGGACCAACCGTCCCCTTGTAACTGGTCTTGCCGGTCATCGCGACAGAAACGACGTGATAGAACGACTCTGCGAGTCCGTGATGCCAGTGCTTGGAGAATGCGGGGTTGAGTCGTCTCAATGCCACGGTCACCACGACGGTCAGCGCGAGGATGGCCGCGCACGCGATTCCCGCAAGTTCCAAGCTTCCGCTCGACCGCAGGCTGTCGAGCAGTCGCGTGAACGACACGCGGCGGTCCTCATTGATCATGATGGTGAGCCCAGAGTGGTAGAACGGCTGGCAGAATTCCATGCGCTCGAGGCGCTCGCCAGTGACGGTCAGGTCAGTCACGGCGAGATCGACCGCCGAAGTCGAGACGGCGTCGAGAATCTGCGGGACTGTGGAGTACTCGCGGTAGGTGAATGTGGTCTGCGTGCGGCGCGCGATCTCTTCCCACAGCTCGATCGCGAACCCTGTGTACTCGCCCGAAGGAGTCTTCTCGACGAAGGGAGCCTGCACCAGAACACCGACGATGAGGTCGGAGCACCGCGGGTCAGGAGAAGGTTGTGCAGTTGCTGCGCCAGTGAGTGCGCACGCGAGCGCGAAGAACGAAGCGAGCACGGTCATGAGTCGGCGAATAATAGTGAGGCACCCGTTCGCTACAGTAGGCGCGGATCCACTGGACCAGCCCTGCATGCGCCGCGACCCACTCAAATGGCTGAAGAACCGGACGCTGCCGCTCCTCGTCGCGCTGATTCTGCTCATCGGAGCGCACCCGCTCCTCGACGGAGAATCTGAGTTCCTGCGCGACCTCTTTCCGGTGATCCTCGTGGTGCTGCCGATACTCGGCGTGGCCGCGATCAGCCACTGGAAGCGGGCGATTCCACTCGCCGCGCTCTTTCTAGTCCTTGCCACGTGGGGGTGGTTCGGCTACCGATTCGATCCACACGCGATGGCGCTGAGCAAGATCTCTTATCTCGTGTGGGCGTACTACCTCTACCTCGTCATTGTCCTTGCCAAAGAGTTGCTGCGGGCGAAGGCGGTCATCGACGACCGCGTGTATGGGGGGCTCGTCGTGTACCTGCTGGTCGCCGTGCTCTTCGGGTCGGTGCACCGGCACATCTCCGCGGTCGATCCGAAGGCCTACTCAACGGCCGCTGACAACGCCGCACTCATCTTCGGCTGGTACGACGCGCTCTACTACTCGGTGACGACGATTGCCACAGTCGGTTACGGCGACATCGTCCCTCGGTCGAGTTGGGCGCGATCCGCGAGCATGATTGAGGCGATCACCGGCCTCGTGATCATCGTCGGGCTCATCGCGAAGCTCGGTTCAGTCGCCATCGCCGCTGATCGCCAGCGCGGAGCGGCAGACTGACCACGGAGGATGGGGCACGATGATTCGCGGGCTGACCAAGACGATTCGGTTTCTCGGGATCTACGGTTGGTGGCGGACGTTTTACAAAGTGGCGGGAAGGAGCCGCCGGCTGCCGGGGTTCGTGAGACCGCGCCTTGCCCGGGTCCGAGATGTGGGTGTGATCGGGTGCGGCCAGTTCGCGTTCGCGACCATCGGGTGCATCCTGTGCCGGCGATTCGGGAATCGATTCGTGGACTGCTGCGATCCGAGCCATGAGGCGCAGTCGACCTTCGCGCGATTCTTCCGGATCGCCGCGCCGGGTGGTGTTGCTCAGAAGGTCATCGCGAATCCGTCGTGCGAACTCATCTATGTTGCCTCAAACCATGCGTCGCACAGCCGATACGCGGTCGCGTGCCTTGAGGCGGGGAAGCGCGTTTATATCGAGAAGCCGATCTGCACGACTGTCGAGCAGGCCGCGCAGCTCTTTCCGCTCGCACGCGCCGCGCGTGGACGGGTGTTTGCCGGTTACAACGGTCCTCACTCGGCGGCGATCCGCGAGATTGCCCGGAGGTGCGAGGGGACGGATGGTCCGCTGAGCCTGATGTGCATCGTGCTCGGGCATCTCCTTCCGGCCGGTCACTGGTACCGCGACCCGCAAGAGGGGACCCGGATCTGCGGCAATGTCGGCCACTGGCTGGATCTTGCGATCCACATGCTGGCGTGGCAGGGCATCCCCACCTCGATCGAGGTCACGCTCTCGTTCGCTGACCCCGAAGGCCGTGACGAGAACATGTCGATCGCGCTCGCGACGGAGCGGGGGGATCTCGTCACGATCGTGATGAGCGCGCGCGGCGAGCCGTTCGAGGGGATCAATGAGTCGATCGTCTTCCAACAGGGAGATGTGATCGCCAAGATCGACGACTTCCGCACGATGACCCTGTGGCAGGATCACAAGCGATGGCGGCGGCGATACCGACCCAAGGATGTGGGCCACGCCGCAGCCATTTGTCAGCCGTTCTCGGGGCGTTCGCGCGACTGGTTCGAGATCGAGGTGTCCACGCTACTCATGCTCTTTGTCACCGACATGGTGCGCGCAGGCGTTTGACGACATCGGGCTCGATGCGGTCGGAGAGTGATCCAGCAGTGACGCCAGGCGGGGGGGCCGGCCCCTGTCAACCGACTCACCCGCGCCGGCTCTCGAGTTCTTGCCAGCGCGCATAAAGCGTCGCGACCTTTGCATGGGCAGCATCGAGTGCCTGACACGCCTGAGCCATCTTGACGTGATCTGCCGCAATCGCAGGATCGCGCAGCCGCGCCTCTGCTGTGTGCGACACCTCCTCGGCGGCGTGGACCGCCGCTTCGATGCCGTCGAATTCACGCTGTTCCTTGAAATTGAGCCTCTTGCGGGCCACAGCGGCCGATTGCGCTGGCGTCACCGGGGATGGCCCGCCTCCTGCGCGCACCGCGTCCGCGCGCTCTGCGCGTTGGCTCGCCCGATCGCGCTCTTGTGTCTCGCGCTCGGCGCGCTCGAGCGCGCTCAGCGCTTGATCGAGGCTCGCCACCACCGAGACCGACGCATCGGGGGCACCGATCACCACGACACTCTTGGCGAGCCGCCGGAGCATCGTTCGATCGTGGGTGACGAGCAGGACCGCCCCAGGGAACGACTCGACCGACTCCTCAAGCACTTCAAGCGTCGGGATGTCCAGATCGTTGGTCGGTTCATCGAGCACGAGGATGTCCGCGGGTTCGAGCATCATGCGCGCGAGGTGCGCCCGCGCGCGCTCGCCCCCCGACAGATTGCCGACGGTCTGCAGGAGCTGCGCATCCTTGAAGAGAAACCGGCGTGCCCATGCGGTGATGTGCATCGGTCTGCCTTGGAAGTCGACGACATCCCCGAGCGGGCAGATCGCATCGCGCAAGAGCGTGCTCTCCGGAATGTCCGCGCGCTGTTGGCGCAGCACGACGATGCGCGGCATCGGATCCGCGAATCGCACGCTGCCAGTGTCGGGTGCAAGGTCACCGCAGAGGAGTCGCAGCAGTGTCGTCTTGCCCGAACCGTTCGGGCCCATCAATCCGATGCGATCGCCTGGGGTAAGTTCGAGATCGAGCCCGCGGAAGAGCGTGCGAACCGTTCCGCGCTCATCGGCAAAACTCTTGGAGATCCCCTCGGCATGCACGAGCTTGCGGGTGCGCCGTCCACTGGCAGTGAAATCGACCCCTGCGCCGCCGGCAGTCGCAGCGGCATTGCGTTCGGTGATCGCGTCGAGCGCATCGCGTCGCTCTGCGCTGTCCTCAATGCGCCCCTTCGCCTTCGTCCGCCGTGCTTGCGCCCCGCGACCGAGCCACACATTGTCGATGCGCACTTCGTTCGCCAGCGCGCTCTCGGCGCGCGCCTGCGATTCGAGATAGTCCGCGCGGCGGCGCAGAAACTCCGTGTAATTGCCCTCGGCAGCGAGCGTGCCTTGCGCATACGCCCGGCTCAGCTCGATGACACGTGTCGCAACGCGCTCCAGGAATGCGCGGTCGTGGGTGACGAACACACATGCTCCGGCGCGGATGTCATTGGATGGCCGGGCGAGGAACTGTTCAAGCCAGCGGATGCCCTCAACATCAAGATGGTTCGTCGGCTCGTCAAGGAGCAGGAGGTCTGGAGTGCCGCCCGCTTCGCACAGCCCGCGCGCAATCGAGAGTCGCTTCTTCCAACCGCCCGACAGCAGCGCGACGGGGTCGTTCATACGCGACTCCGCAAATCCCAATTTGCCCAAGATCATCCCACCGAGCACTTCAGCTTCATGCGAGTCGCCGTGCACCGACGCCGCGGACAGCGACGCCGCTGTCGCCACGGACCGTGGGGTGGTGCCATCGGGGAAGTCATCGCGCTGCGGAACATAGACAATCACTGCGCCGCGCTGCGTACGCACGATGCCAACATCGGGCTCTTCGACGCCAGCGAACATCCGCAGCATCGTGCTCTTCCCCGATCCATTTGGACCGATGAACCCAACGCGATCGCCATCGGCGACGCTGACCGAGACCCCGCGAAAGAGTTCGCGGAGTCCGTGTGACTTTGAGAGGTCGCTCGCGCTCAGCAGCATCAGCTCTTGGCGCGCACTGCCGCTTGCGCCGAAGACGTTGTCGCAAGATGCGCTTCGAGCGCCTTGCGCGCTGGGCTCTGCCAGGTGTCGACCCCTGTATCGGCGATCACAGCAATCATGCACTGCACGATCGCGGGGTCGATTCCGTCGAGGCCCTTCTCAAGGACACTCGCGAACAGGGCTTGGGTCGGTGGCGAAGTCGCCGCCGCCGCCTCCTCGAGCGCCAAGTCCTTGTGCGCAACGCGGAGCGCGTTGTAGAGCGCGGCTACGTCGCTCTTGCGGGCCGCCAGAAATGTCTGCGCGAAGTATGGCGATGCTCTCTGGGGCTCGCGGGTGATCGCAAGCGTGGTGCCATAGAAGTTCGCGAGGCGCCACTGCGACTTGATCGTCTGCGCGCGTGACTTGGTGATATCCGCAACGAGGGTCGCAAAGGAGTCGCATTCGTCGGGGGCGCTCTTGAGATACGTCACGCACTGGGCGATGAGTTCGGCGCGCAGCGGAGTCGGAAGTGTCGGCCAAATGTGTTCAAGCATCGGAGGGGCAAGCCTACTGCCCGTGCGGGAGCTGCGGCGTCAAGCGCCAGACTCTCAGGACCCGAGGCGCGTCGGCCGCACCGTCCGCACACTCGAGTGCACAGATCCCGCTTCGGGGACTGAATGCGGCAAGTGGACGGTACTGGTAAGGCGATCCGCTCCTTGCTGGCGCCTGGGGGCGCGAGTCAAGCATCGCAATCGTGCCGCGCTCGGTCTCGGTGCCTGTGTCACCCCCGTCAAGGGTCGCGGTCATCAGAAGTTCGTACTCAACCAACCGATCAGTGTGGGGATCGTCGGTCGGGATCACGTCGAAGCGCGCCTTGGCCTTGCTTGCGAACGTGGCGGTACGCACATGGACGCTAAGTGAGCCATTGATGACCACCGTGTCATCATCGGCGATCACGCATGTGAAGCTCGTCGGCAAGACGCCCATCACGTGTGGAATGGGGATGCGTCGTTCGCCCTCGGCGGTGCCAACGATCAGGAGCGAGCCGCCTCGCGCGCCGCGGGCACCGCCACCCAAGCGTCGCAGGTCGTGCACGACGAGAGCCCAGGGAATCGCCTGCGATTGGCTGACGCATGCCGACATCGGAGGCGTCGAGTAACTCAGCGGTGATCCTCCGCCATCCCAGGAGGGAACCGTGGTGGACGCGATCGCCGTGAGCACCCCGGTGGCAAGATCGAGTTGCAGAAGCTTGGTATCTGCTTCCCCGGCTGCACCCACCAAGAGCGTCTGAATGACGAGCGCGGAGGTCCCATGAGCCGCCACTGCTGCGAGTTGAAAGAACCCATCGGTTGCCGTCCCGAAGTCGACCGTGCGGCTCGTCCGCGCGGCGAAGTCATGGATCAGCGCACGGTGGATCCACCCGCCGCGTTGAGAGAACTCCAGTGAGACGAGGTGCGAGCCATCAGAACTGAAGCGCCATGCAGGATGCATGGGAACGATCCATGGATGGCCGTGCAACCGTCCATCGGTGCCGAGCGAGTAAGAGGCGCACCGGGACTCCCACGACGGGGCGCACTTGATGCGCCACAGCGGCCATCCGCGAATGCCGGATTCGATCGACGCGATGGGCCAAGCCGAGGGCGCGAGCGCGGTCTGCATCGACGAAAGGCCTTCGTAGCAGATGCCAGCGCACGCGATGACACATCCCAGGAAGAGCATTGGGAGCGCGAAGTGCCAAGGGCGAAGCCGACGTCCTTGCAACGCGCGTCCCAGAGTGCGCTGCCCACACTCGTGACAGGTGGCGCACAGGATCGCGCCCTCTGGGGGAGTAAGGTCGTAGCCGCATCGCCGGCAATACGTGCGACCGACTGTGCGCGGCCTGCGAATGATGCGACGGGTGACCCACAAGAGCATCGCGGCAGCACCCAGCCCAGCGGGAAGCGCGACATCCACGGAGTGCTCGGAAAGCCACGGAAACGCGCGGGCGTCCACCATGTACTCAAGCGCGAGCCTCGTGCCCGAGTGGTCGAACTCAAGCTGTCGCCAGGCGTCGAGTCGGAGTTGCGCTGGCAACTCGATCGTCTCAACTGACGCCACGGGTTGGAGATCGTCGCCCACGCGACAACACGGTACCGAAGGAGTTCGTACGCTCGATGGCGTTGCGGATCACCGGGCGCGGCGTTCCTACTTGAGCGGACCAGGCAGCGCCTTCGTTTGGACACCCATGCCGCCCGCTGCGAGTGCTTTGGCAGTCGTGGGTGAGGTAACGCCGGTGATGACAAGCGAGTAACCAGTCGCAGGCGTGGCCCCCTTCAACTCCTTCACTGCCGGCACAAACGCCTCAACAAGCGGCGACCACTCGGCGTAATCCCACTCAAGTGGAATGAGGATGGTGCCACTCTGATTTTGGCACACAGTGAGATGAACCGTGTGCACGATGGCTGTGATGGCGGAGGACCGGTGCAACCGCGCCATCATCTGTGCGGTGAATTGATAGGAGTACGCCATGAGTTCGCTGTCGCTGCCCGCGGCCTCGCGCAGAAAGTCATCGCGACCCTCGACATGACCCAGTTCCGAGAGCGCGTTCACGATCGCAGTGTGGATGGAAGGCGTAAAGACAGTGTTGTTCAGGAACGCGTCGCTGTCGACCTTGCTGATTCCCAGCTCCTTCAACGCCGCCAGGTTGGTCACGCGCAGACCGGCTGGGTCGAGGTCGCGCAAGGCGTTCTCCATCTTGCCCGTCATGTTCAGCGCAAACAACGCCTTGCCCGCAGGACCGCCAACGAAACTCATTCCTCCCTGCACGCTGATCTTGCCCAAGAAGATTGGCCAGGCCGCCTTGTTCAACGCCTTCTGGAAGGCGTCGTTGGAGCTGTAGGGATCCACACCCAACCTCATGGCAAGGTCGCGCTTCACCTTCGAGAATCCAGAAAAATTGTCGATGGCGTTGCCCTCGGCCGCGTTGCCCTTGCGGCCACTCAAGGTGTCCGACACGGATTGGCCGGTTTGACTCAGAAATCCAAAGACGCCCTTTGGCACGCTGGCGATTGTGTCGGCAGGCTTCTTCACGAGATTCTCGGCGACCAGCAGCGGGACCTTCGCGCTCTGCTCAGCAGCCTTCATGAACTCCTTGTTCTGCGACATGGACTGCATCGCCCCCATCGCGGCAATCTCCGACACCCGCCGCATCAGCATCATGTTGCCGCTGGCTTCAAACACCCCAAAGTCGGAATCAATGGTGTAGTGATTCCAACCCGACTGCGTCGTGACTTGATCGCGCACCGTGAAATTGGGTCCCTTGCAGTACTCCGGGCGCAGAATTGCACTGGCGCTGAGCACGGGCATCGGTTCAAAGTCCAGCTCAGTTGCCGGGGCGTCCGGAGCGGTGGACTGCGCTCGCGCAGGCATCGAGGGCGTGGCGGCCAAGGCGAGGACGGTTGAGACAAGTGTCGCGGAGAGTGTCATGGAAGCAAGGGTAGCCGCGCCCTTCGTGTCCGGCGGTTCACGATGCCGATGGCGCGAGCGCCGATTCGTCGTCAACCAGTCCACGCGGCAAACAGCTGGCTGAAGTCGGCGCCGTCGACGACCCCGTCTTGATTGATGTCGGCGGGAGTTGGCGAACCATCCACGGATCCCCATGCTGACAACAGCGCTACGAGGTCAAGACCGTCGACATGCCCGTCGTGGTTGATGTCCTCGGGCAGGAACGGTGTGCATCCATCGATCTGACCATCCCAGTCCGCATCGAGCGAGGCATCGGCGAGGATCTCTAGCGCATCGGGAGAGCCGTCGGCGTCGCAATCGATGAACGCGTCCCATCGCACCATCGCGCTCAAGACCTGCGCACCGGCGTCGGGGCCGGGGAGTGCATCGGACCACGTTCCCTCAGGCGCACCTTCCCCAACGAGGTACAGCGCCGAATCGAGCATCACCGACTGCGCAGGTCGTCCAACCTGCCATGCGAATTCTCCAACCGGCGAACCATCAGGCCAGGTCCAAGACGCACCTGGCGATCCGGCTTCGCGGAAGCCGCCGATCCACGGCCCGACACAGGAGAAAGCGGGGCGCGTCTGCGCGAGCGCGACCACGAACGCAAACTCCGCTGCGGTCGCTGCGGGCGCGAGATCTCCGCCGGCGGCCTGTGCAACGTCGCGCGCATCGTGCCAGGACCACGGTTCCTCGACGAGCAGCACCGCATAGGTCCTCCCGTTCCCACCGGCCTCGATCGGCCAGCGTCCCACCCCATAGGTGAACGCGGGCCATCCATCGCCACCTTGCGCGATGACTCCTGCCAGCAGCGAGATGCAGATCTGAAGGCCCACGGGCATAGGGTAGAACTCCAGAGCGCGGAAAGGCCCGCCCTTTCTTGAATCGCGCGAAGTCGGTTCTACAGTGAATGGATGCTGGGCCGCCGGGACTTCATCATCCGCTCGGGCGCGATGCTCGCCGCCTTGGGCGCAGCAAGGCACGCCGTAGCCGATGAGTGTGTCGGTGCGACCATCGGAGATGCAGCGAGGTCGCGGTTCAGGTCCTCGATCGCGGGCACCGTGCTCCTCCCGTCGGATGCACCGTACGCCTCCGCTCGGCTCCTATACAACCTGAGGTTTGACCCTCGGCCATTTGCGATCGTTCGACCTGCTTCAGAGTCCGACATCCAGCGCACGATCGAATTCGCCCGCGTGCATGGCGTTCGCTTGGCCGTTCGGTCGGGCGGTCATTCATACATCGGCGCGTCTGGTGGAACCGGGATCGTGCTCGACATGGCTTCGTTGGCAGGGGTGCAGCCACTGGGCGGATCGATGTTCAAACTCGGCAGCGGCACGCAACTGCAGCGCGTCTACGGTGACTTGCGATGCATCGGCAACTGGACCCTGCCCTCCGGAGGTTGCGACACGGTCGGATTCGGGGGGATCGCGCAGGGGGGAGGATTCGGCTACTTGCAGCGAGCGCACGGACTCACCTGTGATCGCGTGCGCGCGGTCAGGATGGTGCTGGCCGATGGCTCGATCGTGACAGCGTCGCCGCGCGGCGACGATGATCTCTTCTGGGCGCTGCGCGGGGGAGGGGGCGGCAGCTTTGGTGTTGCGGTGGACTTCACGGTCGAAGCCGTTCCATTCACCCCGCTGCAAGTCATCGTGTGGTACTGGCCGCTCGATGCGGCAGATGAGGTGTTGCAGCTCATGCAGGATGCCGCTCTCGATGGCCGGCTTCCACGAGATGCGTCGGCGGCCGCCGTGTTCAGTCGGACCGCAGCGGCGCTGGCGGTGCCCCAGTGCATCGGCGTGCTCTGGTCGCGCGGATCCATGGCCGATGCGCTCGCGGCACGCGAAGTCCTCACTGGTCTGGGCGGCATCCCCGCCACTCCCGGCATGGGATACAGCTACGAGGCGAGTTCCCCGGTTTGCGATCCGACCGCGGTCGCCATGCGTCAGCACTACCGCGCAAAGTCGTCAATGGTGTACGGCCCGCCGAGCCCAGGCACGGGTGCTGCCGTGCGGCAGTCGATGCTGGAGCGCCTTGCCTCACCGGTCCTGACGGCTGCGGACTACGCCTCCATCAACTTCCTCACGCTCGGAGGTGCCGTGTCGGATGTTGCGCCGACCGCGACAGCATTCGCGCACCGTGCGGCCACGCTCGAGGTGCAGTACTTGGGGTACGTGCTCTCACCGACTCCGCACTCGATCGCCGCCAACCAGAGTTGGCTCCGTGGCGCCTATGCAGCGATCGCACCGGGGCTCGCGAACGGTGGTTCTGGCGGCTACGTGAACTACGCAGATGAAGACCTCACCGAAGCCCAGTTTCCCGCGCACTACTGGGGAGCGAACTACCCGAGGCTTCAAGCGACGAAGCGCCGCGTCGATCCCGCTGGGTTCTTCAGCGGAGTCCAGACGGTGCGCGGCTCTCCCTAGACTTCCCGCTCCCGGTGCGCATTGCAGTCTCCGGAAGCCACTCTTTGGGAAAGTCCACCATCGTCAATGACTGGATCGCACTGCACCCAGAGTTCACACGCGAAGAGGAGCCGTATCGAGCCTTGGGCCTGCACGGTCCATACGAGATTCTCTTTCGCGACGCATCAACCAAACTGCACAACGGAATCCAGCTGTATTACAACATCAGCAGAGTTCATCGCTATGCCAAGTCGAGCGATGAGGTGATCTTCGATCGCGCGCCGATCGACTATCTCGCGTACTCCCAGTACACCGCCAACAAGCGCACCACAGACATCGACGACGCATTCGTTGAGAGCATGGTTCCTTCCGTGAGGGAATCGCTGGATCGCCTCGACATTCTCGCCTTCGTGCCGAAGTCAGCGGAGTGGCCGGTGGAGATGGAGTCGGACGGGATCCGGCCGATCGACCACGCATACCGCGACGAAGTTGATGCGATCTTCAAACAGATTTATCGCGAAGGTCGGTATGGCGCGATGCCTGAGGGGAATCGGCCGCACGTCGTCGAACTGTCCGGACCGCGGCAACAGCGACTGGAACAGCTGCCTGCCGCGGTTGAGGCCCGCACGGCGAACAGGGGATAAGCAGCCCGAGCTCGCTGGATGTCTTGGTCAGGCGGTTACCGGACTATTGTGGCGTGCGTCAAGAGTGTTGGCTCACAAACTAGCTGCGATACAGTGGAAAACGGATCATATATCATCCTATATTCACACATGCCTCCACTCCAACACGACTCCGTCCACCAGCTGTCCTCCCGCCGACGGCAGCTTGGGATGACCCTCGCCGCAGTTGCATCCAGAAGCGGGGTCCCACTCCCGACCGTGAAGCGAATCTTCGGCGGCAAGTTCAACCAAGCGTCAGTAGGGAATGTCGCGGCGGTCGCCAATGCGCTGGGCGCGCCGCTCGGATTCGCCGACTCCCCGGTCGAGGAGTTTCGGCGCGGTCAGGCGCGCGCGAAGGCTGAGAGGATCGCGAGCATCGTTCAAGGCACCAGCGCCCTCGAGAGCCAAGCAGTCGACCGCGAGACCTACGAGACCCTTGTCGCGCGCTCGTATCACGAATTGCTCGCTGGCCCGTCACGCCGACTGTGGGCAGAGTGATGCTCCCCGATCGGATCACTCCCGGGCAGACTCCGCTTGACGATCTCTCGGGGCTCCGTCTGAAAGATGTCAGGACTCGGGCGCAGCTCGACGCCGCGGAGGCCGAGAACATCCGCAGAGCAATCATCAAGTACTTTGCGGCGGCGCCATCTCTGCGCACCGCACCGTTCGACTACCCCTGGGTCCTACGACTTCACCGCGAGATGTTCGGCGACGTGTGGACATGGGCTGGGCAATTGAGGCGCGCGGAGACGAACATTGGCGCGTTACCGCATCGCATTGAAGGCGAACTCCATGGGCTGCTGCATGACCTTCCCGCGTGGAGCGAGTCGCGGATGCCCCTCCTCGAGCAGGCGGTCCGCATGCATCACCGCGCGGTCTCGATCCATCCATTCGACAACGGCAATGGTCGATGGTCCCGGATGCTTGCAAACATCTGGCTGCGGCTGCATAGCCCCGACCTCACCCACTGGCCAGACACGACTATCGGGAGTGCCAGCACGATTCGAGAGGAGTATCTCGCGGCCCTCAGGACAGCAGATCGTGGCGACTACGCCGCGCTGATCGCGCTTCACGCGCGATTCCGCCGGCAGTTCTAGATGGGCACCGGAGTGCAGGCGTGCGCGCTTGGCTGCGGTCGGTAGCAACTGTTGGCGTCAGTCGATCAGGATGAGTGCATCGTGCAACTCGTTGACATCAGATGCCGTGCGGGGGAATGGGCCAGAGAGTTGCGCGCCCGCCTCTCGGATCACACTGCTCAGGGCGTCGGCGGCGTTTCCTCGATGAAGGTCGGCCGTCAACTGCTGGCACAGTCGATCCAGGAATGGCTGACCGAGCTTCTCAAGGATCGACTGATCTGCAAACACCACGGCCCGGGGGGTGAACAGGCGCCGTAGCGGCGCGATGCGGCTTCCTGCCAGCGTCCCGATCAGGAATGCCAGCACGACGCAGACCACCATCGTGAAGAGGCCGACCCACAGCGGCATGCCGTCCCAGCATCCCGACTCGTGAAGATCTCGGGGGAGCATCAGCCAGACGGCACAGGCCGCAATCACAGACATCCAGACACCGACGATGTCCTCAGGCCGGTCGTAGCGACCGGAACTCGTGGCGACAACCGGCACGAGTTCGCAGGATGTCTGCGACTCCGCGTCGCGAACGGCACGTTCGATCGCTTGCAGTTGTTCCGGCTGGAAGAGTTTCGATGCTCGCTGCATTGGTCGTGATCCTCACCAGGAGCCGGAGGCTCCGCCGCCGCCCGAGAAACCGCCGCCGCAAATCCCCCCGGTGGCGCGGCTGACGGCCCGGGCCAGGACGGCCCACATGAAGTATCCAAGGAGGGCGAACGCCACTCCCCAGAACACCCAAGCCCAGCCGTTCGAGCCGCTCCGCCTCAGCGAGACGGCCGTGAAGATCGACAGAGCGATGGATCCCACGATCGCCGGGAAAAACCAACTGGGACGAGGAGGGGGCGGCAACTTCAACTTGCGGGCCATCTTGTCCAGCGAGTCAACTCCTGCCACGATCCCGGCGGAGAAGTCACCTGCCTTGAAGCGAGGGATGATCTGCTCGTCCATGATCTGTTGGCACAGGGCATCCTCGCGTCGCTCCCAACC
This sequence comes from Planctomycetaceae bacterium, assembly GCA_947441435.1. Taxonomy (GTDB): domain Bacteria; phylum Planctomycetota; class Phycisphaerae; order Phycisphaerales; family SM1A02; genus F1-60-MAGs104. Next base: position 8,998 of record CANETX010000007.1, on the reverse strand, counting down.
AGCTCCTAGCTCGATGCGGGCCCCGCGGTCACTCTTGGAAATCAGGAGGAGGATTCCGGTGTTCCACGGGTTCTTTCCAAGCGACGACACGCCAATCTGCCACTGATCGAACAGGCGGGTGGCGAATGTCTCGATGGAACTTCCGTCGCCGCCGTACCGGGCCATCGACTCGATCGTCACGACGACCACCGGCGTCGCCTTGTCCTTCAGCAGCCGGTCGCAGACATCCTGAATGTGTGCCTTCGATTGTGCATCGAGCTTCCCGGCCAAGTCGCGCACGAACTCGCGATCCCTGGGGCGCTCAATCTGGATGTCGGAGCCCGCGGTAGCAGGGGGCAACGGCACCGAGCACATCCCGAGCAGGAGCCCTCCAACTGCTCATCGGAATCTGTTGCGTATGCGGTTCATCGAGCGCGCTTCAGTGATGGTAACTCGCCCTGCGACCGTCGCAGCGTCACGGCGAGGTGCATCGAGGTGCATCGATGCGAGTGATATCCTTCGAGAGGATGGCTTCACCCCCACGGAGATACGGACTCGCGGTGGTCGTGGTGGCGGCTGCAATCGGCCTGCTCGGCTGGCTTGCGTTCGACAAGTTGCTCGTGAACCGTGCCCCGATCGTCGTCGGGATCCTCCACTCACAGACCGGGCCGATGGCGGTCAGCGAGAGTTCGATGATCGACGCAGAGGTGCTCGCGCTGGAGCAGATCAACGCTTCCGGGGGACTCCTCGGTCGACAGGTCGCGTGGGTGATCGCCGACGGCGCATCCGATTGGCCTCGTTTTGCCGCCCAGGCACAACACTTGATCGTCAAGGAAGAGGCGTGCGTGGTGTTCGGCTGTTGGACGAGTGCCAGCCGCAAGAGCGTGCTGCCCGTCTTCGAAAAGTTCGATCACCTGCTGGTGTATCCGATGGCGTACGAGGGTCTCGAGCAGTCTGACAATGTCATCTACACAGGGGCGGCGCCAAACCAGCAGATCACCCCGGCGGTGCAGTGGTGCCATGAGAAACTTGGCGCCAATCGATTTTTCCTCATCGGTTCCGACTACATCTGGCCGCACTGCGTCAACGCGATCATCGGCGATCAGCTTGTTGGGCTGGGAGCCGAGCGCGTTGGCGAGGTGTATGTCCGCTTCGGCAGCACCGACTTCGCCGCTGCCGTACGCGAAATCGCGGCGGCGAAGCCGGACGTCGTGCTCAGCACGGTCGTCGGGGACTCCGCGCTCGCGTTTGCGAAGGAGCTTCGCAAGGCCGGGATCCGTCTCGACCAGACGCCGGTCCTGACATTCGCACTCGCCGAGGATGAACTGCGATCGGTGTCACGGGACGACATCGTCGGGACCTACGCAGCATGGAACTACTTCCAGAGCATCGATCGACCTGAGAATGCGGAGTTCGTCCGCGCGTTCAAGGCGAGATATGGCCAGGACCGGCCGATCTCGGACGTGATCACCACGGCGTACAACAGCGTGATGCTCTGGGCGCAGGCGGTGCGCGAGTCGGGGACGACCGATGTGCAACAGGTTCGGTACGCCATCCGTCATCAGAGCCTCAACGCTCCCGAGGGGATCATCGCGGTCGATCCTGCCACGCAGCACACCTGGCGGCCGGTGTCGATCGGTCGAGTCCGCCAGGATGGCCAGTTCGACATTGTGTGGACGAGCAAGACCGCTGTGCGCCCGGTCCCATTCCCGATATCGAGGACGCGCACGCAGTGGCAAGAGTTCGTGGAAGCCCTCGCCCGAGGGTGGGGCGGGAAGTGGGCGGCACCGTGAGCGATGGAACGACCACCGCCCAGGCAGGGTTCGGCGTTCACCGCTCGATCGCGGGTCGCCTCCTGCTCTGGTTTCTCGCGATCTCGCTTGTCCCGTGTGCGGTGCTGACGACGATCACGGCACGCAGTGCGACCCACGCTCGGGAGGAGGCTGTGCGATTCAACCTCATCCGACTCGCTGCTGAACGATCAAGCGAACTTGAGACGTATGCGGTGGAGCGAATCGCGGACGCGACGACGCTGGCAACGAGCCCCAATGTCCACGGTGCCCTTGGAGGCATCCTCTCGGGGGACGCGGCGCGGGTGGCGCAAGCGAAGGCGAGTCTTGCAGACCTCGCCGGCAAGTTGGGCTACCACGAACTCCTGCTGCTCGACAGAGTTGGGACAATTCACTACTCACTGACCCCCGCGTTCGAGGTGTCGGCCTCCATCCTTGCGGCCCCGCTGTCGACCACCGAACTTGCCAGCGGCTGCCTTCGTTCCAAGGCGTTGCTCCAGACCGACTTCACGGCCTTTCAACTCTACGCAGGGTCGCCGGGTCCGATCGCCTTCGTGACGAGCCCGATCATAGAGGATGGACGCGTCATCGGAGTCTTTGCTGGCGGGCTCGGACCAGAACGAGTCTGGAATGTGCTGTCCAACATGAGCGGCCTGGGCGAGACTGGCGAGATCGTGGTCGGTGAGCGCTCTGGCGACAGCGTGCTGATCACGGCGCCGCTCCGGCACTCGCCGGATGCCGCCTTCCGCATGAAGATTCCGCTCGGCGTTGGGGCTGGCAGTGGCACCCAGCTCGCCGCAAGCGGGCAGCGCGGTGACGGCATTGTTCAGGATTACCGCGGGAATGAAGTTGTCGCAGCGTGGTGCTACCTCCCCAGCTATCGGTGGGGGATCAACGTCAAGCAAGATTCCAGCGAGGCATTTGCTGAACTCCGCCTTCAGCGCAAGACGATCCTCTGGTTGTCACTTGCCACCGTGCTTGCCGTGGCACTGACGGCGCTCGTAGTTGCGCGGAGCATCTCGCGCCCGCTCCGGACGGCGGTGGCGGTCGCCCGGCAGGTGGCGGGCGGGGATCTGCGCGTCGATGTCGGGGAGCACTCCAACGACGAGACCGGTGCGTTGCTCACCGCGATCCAGACGATGACCAACGACTTGCGGGGACTGATCTCCCGCATCCAAGGCTCGTCGGTGACATTGGATCGCGTCGCCACCTCGATCCAAGCAACGAGCGCCGAGCAGCAGCGTGTCGTGGCGGATCTTGGAGGGTCCACAAGCGATGCCGTCTCAGCAGTGACGGAGATCGCGGCGACAAGCAACGAGCTGTCACGGACGATGGCCGAGGTCAACGACCTCGCGGCGAGCACCGGAGAGAAGGCGTTGGAGGGGCGCAAGGATCTCGCAGGGATGGACGCGACGATGCGCACCTTGGAGGCAAGCACCGCATCGATCAGCGGGAAGTTGGCCACCATCCGCGAGCGAGCCACGGACATCACCGGCGTCATCACGACGATGGTCAAGGTTGCCGACCGGACCAATCTTCTCTCGATCAACGCCACGATCGAGGCCGAGAAGGCCGGCGACCAGGGACTCGGATTCCTGGTGGTGGCTCGCGAGATCACCCGGTTGGCGGATCAGACCGCGGTGGCCTCGCTCGACATCGAGCGGATGGTGAACGAGATGCAGAAGAGCGTGACCGCCGGGGTCAAGGAGATGAGCGCCTTCTCAGATCATGTCAGTGGGGGCGTGCGCGAGATCGGCGAGGTCTCGGGAACGCTCGGTGAGATCATCACGTCGGTCCAGGCGATTTCGGCGCGGTTCGGGGATGTCGCCGAAGGGATGCGCGCCCAGTCGCAGGGGGCACAGCAGATTCGGGATGCAATGTCCCGGCTCGCCGACGGAGCCGAGCGCACTGCCGGTGCATTGGAGGACTCGAACAAGGCGACGGTGGAACTGCGGGCCTCGGTTGGGGAACTCAAGCAGGAAGTTTCGAGATTCACCGTGTGAGAGGGTTGGGCGATCGGCGTCGCCTCAGTTTGCCCTTGTTTCAGGCCCGGACTGGAGATTTGCAGGTTGCCACTGGACATCGGCCCGGAGGGGTTTAGGCTAGATCCCCCCACGCGGCATGGATGTCGCGTGACGCTCGCACCTCTGCAAGGACGCTTCGATGTCAAACACACTCATTCATCGTCTTCCGCCGCTCGTCAAGAACTTTGGCTTCGGGATGTTTTGTTTCGGCGCAATGCTCGCGCTTGGAGTCACCGTCGGATCACAGGCGCTGGGCCGTGCGATCGCCAACTTCAAGCGCGAACCGGCCACCATCCAGGTGAAGGGACTCGCGGAGGCCGCGGTGGTCTCCGACACCGGGCGCTGGAACGGCTCGGTGATCGCACGAGGCAAGACGCCGGCGGAGGCGTATGCAATCCTCGAGGTCGGCATCACGAAACTGAACGCGCTGATCCTGAAGCAGGGTTTCACCGACACGGAAATCACGAAGCTTGATGTCACCACCACCGAGTACTTCACGAAGGACAGCAAGGGCAAGGACACCAACGCGATCGAGGGGTATCGACTGCACCAGTCGATCAAGGTGCGTTCGTCGCGCGTGCAGGCACTGCTCGCGTTGTCGAGCCTCGTCACAGACCTCGTGAAGGAGGGGGTGGAGGTCTCATCCGGCTCCCCGTCGTTCCTCGTCTCTGGCCTGGAGGAGATCAAGATGGAATTGCTCGGGAAGGCCACGCAGAACGGCTACGACCGCGCAACCCTGCTCGCCAAGGGATCGCGCGCCGGTGTCGGAGGACTCATGAGTGCGTCGCAGGGGGTCTTTCAGATCGTCGCCGCAGGTTCGACGGACGTCAGCGATTGGGGAATCAGCGACACCTCGACGATCCACAAGACTGTGAAGGCAGTCGTGAGCCTCACCTACGCGATCGAGCCGTAGCCGATTGGATGGACACTGAGAGCGACTCGGCTAGGGAGAAGGCCCTAGGATCGCCGTCCACATTGGGCCCTCGGTTCACTCGGCCAGGAGGACATACGTGACGTTTTCAAAGTACCTGCTTTGCACAATGATCGCCCTCAGCGTGCTGTTTGCGTACTTGCTCGTGCAGGACCCGGCCCCGGATCAACCCATTGAACGATCCACGATCTACAGGCTGATGATGTTGCTGACGGGCGGAGCCGGGCTGTTCGTGGCACTGACGCTCTATCACCAGGCGCGCAGCCAAGAGTTGGCGACCGAGAAGGCGTTGGAACTGTCCACCATCAAGATCATCAATGACTTGTGGATCACGCCAAACTTTCGGCTTGCTCATGACTACGACAACTTGGGTTCGCTGCCGGCGGAGATGTATCCAGATCTCTCAATTGAGTCTTCAAAGGACATGCATCAGGTTGCGTTTGCCATCTCGGTGTTCCAGATCTTTGAGGACTACAAGACGATTTACCGGCACGACAAGACCGGCGTGAACATCTGGCTTGGGAACTTTCTCAATTGGGCCCAGAGCGACACTCTGCAGCGGTTGTGGCCGCGCTTGCGCATCAATTTTCAGCCAAGCACGATTCGAATGACCGAAGCGCTGTTCGCCGCCGCAGGTGAGATCAAGGTGTTGCGCGCGAAGCAAGGGCAAGTCAGTTATGACGACTACCAGGCCGTGATCCACACGCTCGCCGCCAACTTTCAGCGTCAGATTGCGATGCAATAGCCTGGTGCCGTCCACGGTTTCACCGACGGGCTCACCATGGCGCTGATCGTCAATGACATCCACTCGGGGCTCTGCACCACGACCGTTCGCGAAGTCATCCGCCCTTCGACTCTCACGGAGGTGTGCGAGATTGTGCAGCGGTGTGGCGCGGAGGGGCGTTCGCTTGCGATCTGTGGATCGCGCCACGCCATGGGAGGGCAGCAGTTTCTCGAGGGCGAAACGCTCCTTGACATGCGGGGACTCGATCGCATCCTCGCCTTCGACAGCGACCGCGGACTCGTCACTGCGGAGGCGGGCATTGAGTGGCCCGAGTTGATCGCTGGATATCTCGCGCTGCAAACCCAACGCGATCCGCTGCGCGAACCGCAGTGGGGAATCGCGCAGAAGCAGACGGGCGCAGACCGTCTCACTCTCGGCGGCGCACTTTCCGCCAACGCGCATGGGCGGGGGCTGACCATGCCACCGATCGTCCATGATGTCGAGTGCTTCACGCTCGTGAACGCACGCGGAGATCTTGTCACCTGCAGCCGAACCGACCACGCCGACGTCTTCGCGCTTGCGATCGGCGGGTACGGGCTCTTCGGCGTGATCGTCACTGTGACTCTGCGACTCTGCCCACGCGTGCCGGTCCGGCGTGTCGTGCGGCTCATCGACATCGACGATGCCGTCAACGCCGCACGTCGGCGTATTGATGCGGGTTTCATCTACGGCGACTTTCAGTTTGACATCGATCCGGCATCCCGCGGGTTTCTGACCAAGGGAGTCTTCTCCTGCTACGAGCCCGCACTCGATGCCAAGCCGCCCGCCGCACCGTCGCGCGAACTCTCGGCCGACGACTGGGAAGAGTTGCTGCTGCTCGCCCACACCGACAAGGCGCGTGCATTCGGGCTCTACGCGCAGCACTACATCGCCACGGATGGCCACCTCTACTGGTCGGACACCCATCAACTCGGCATCTACCTCGACGGGTACCACGAAGGCATCGATGCGAAGCTCGCATCGCCCTGTCGGTGCAGCGAGATGATCTCGGAGTTGTATGTCCCGCACGATCGTCTCGTCGACTTCCTGCATGATGCCGCGCGAGTCCTCACCGAGCGGGGCGCCGAAGTGATCTACGGGACGATTCGCTTGATCCGCCGGGACTCAGAGACGTTCTTGCCTTGGGCGAAGGATGACCAAGCGTGCGTGATCTTCAACCTGCATGTTGCGCACACGCCAGAGGGACGCGCTCACGCGAGCGAGAGTTTTCGCGCGCTCATCGATCTCGCGCTCGATCGTGGCGGATCCTTCTTCTTGACGTATCACCGGTGGGCGACCCGTGATCATCTCTTGCGCGCGTACCCGCAACTCCCCACGTTCCTCGCGCGCAAGGATTCCCTCGACCCCAACCATGTGTTCTCGAGTGACTGGCACCGGTGGGTGCGGGAGACGGTTGCGTGACCGAGTGACGTGGCTTTGACCAAGGGTGTGTCTAGGGCGAGAGAGACCGATCCGAGGGACTGGCGAGGTGATCCTGGCATCGGCGGTACCCTCCGTCAATGAAGGAAGGCGTCAAGAGGACATTTGCGGAACTCGGTCTCGGGAAGGAACTGCTCGCGGGACTCACCGCGCTCGGTTATGAAGAGCCGACCCCGATCCAGACTGCGGCAATCGTGCCGCTCTTGGAAGGGCGCGATCTGCTCGGGCAGGCTGCAACAGGCACGGGAAAGACGGCCGCATTCGCGCTGCCGCTGCTCCAGCGAATCGGGAAGACCAAGGCTGTCGCGAACAAGCCGTTCGCGCTGGTCCTCGTGCCGACGCGCGAACTGGCAGTGCAGGTGTCTGATGCGTTCCACACCTACAGCAAGGGAACTGGAGTCTCCGTGCTGCCGATCTATGGAGGCCAGGAGTTTCGCAGGCAGATCATCGGACTCGATCGTGGCACTCACATCGTCGTAGCGACACCCGGGCGTGCGCTCGATCACTTGCGCCGCGAGACGCTGGACCTGAGCGCGCTCAAGTCCGTCGTCCTTGATGAGGCCGATGAGATGCTCGACATGGGATTCGCCGAGGATCTCGAACTCATCCTCAATGCGACGCCGAAGAGCCGTCAGACAGCGCTCTTCTCGGCGACCCTGCCCCCGCGCATCGCGTCGATTGCGGAGCGTCATCTAAAGGATCCGGCCCGGATTTTGATTCCGCGTGACAAGGGGACGCGTGGAACCATTCCCAAGGTGCGCCAGACTGCGTATCTGATCTCGCGGGCCCAGAAGATTGCTGCGCTTGGGCGCGTGCTCGATCTCGAGTCGCCGACGCTCGCGCTCATCTTCTGCCGAACGCGACTCGAGGTGGACGAGCTCGCGGACCGACTGGCCGGGCGCGGTTATAGGGTCGAGGCGCTCCATGGAGGCATGTCCCAGCAGGAGCGCGACCGTGTGATGAAGAAGGCGCGCGGCGCGATGGTGGATCTCGTCGTCGCGACCGATGTCGCAGCGCGCGGGATCGACATCGATCACCTGACCCATGTGGTGAATTTCAATGTACCGATGTCGCCAGAGTCGTATGTGCATCGCATCGGCCGCACGGGTCGCGCTGGTCGGGAAGGTGTCGCCATCACGCTGGCGGATCCACGCGAGCATCGACTGCTCCGCAACATCGAGCACCTGACAAAACAGAAGATCGAGATCGCGACCGTGCCGACGCCGATGGATGTGAAGGCGCGTCGACTTGATGTCACCAAGGCCGCAGTGCGCGAGAAGTTGCTTGCGGGGGGGTCGGATGGATTCCGAGTCGTCGTCGAGACGCTCGCGGCGGAGTTCGATCCGATGGACATCGCGGCCGCTGCGGTCCGACTCGTCCACGAGGCTTCGGAGGGGGAGGGATCGAACGAGGACGACATGCACATCCCGACGTTCGAGAAGGGCGCCCATCGCCAGTCTGCGCCAGAGCAGCCAAGGCGAGGACAATGGAATCGCGGTCCGGATCCCCGAGACCTTGTGCGGATTTACATCGCCGGCGGATCGCGCATGGGAATCCGTCCTGCGGATCTTGTGGGGGCGATCGCCAATGAGGCGAACGTCAATCCGCGCGGGATTGGGGACATCGAAATCGCAGAGTCGTTTTCGATCGTCGAGTTGCCTTCTGCAGATGTAGATCAAGTCATCAAGGCGCTTCGGAGCGCGACGATTCGCGGACGAAAGGTCAAAGTGCACCTCGACCGCGGGATCCGCAAGTAGGGTCTCGTCGCGACGGTACGCAGTCGCGCCGGCAAGAGCCGCAAGGGTCGGTCGTGCTTCTCCGCAGGGGTAGGCTTGCGCCGCAATGCCAACCAATCAAACATCTTGCCGAGTGTGTATGGCAGTGATCTCTACACCGATCGGCTCTGCGCACTTCACATGCAACCGAGCATGAGTGAGAGTGGTGATTGCTGGGACAACGCAGTCGCCGAAAGTTTCTTCAGCACGCTCGAGTGGGAACTCTTGCGCAAGCGCTCATTCGCAACGCACAGCCAGGCGCGACGAGTCGTCAGTGAATACATCGACCAGTTCTT
>CANETX010000006.1 GCA_947441435.1 Planctomycetaceae bacterium | reverse complement strand
TTCACCGACTGCACGATGCCCGAGTATGTGACCGACTCCGGGTTCTGCTTCCTCATCGACTACAACCCGACCTATCCCGGTTACTACTCGCGGTTCGTCGTGCGCGGGCTCAACCTGACGCAGGGTGAGGTCATCCTTGACTATGTCACCGGACTCGATGGGTCCACGACCAACGATGGCATCCTCGGCGTTGACTATGAGTTGTTCCTCTTCGATGACACCAACGCTGCGGCTGGTTTTCTGGACGCCCCACTCCTGATGGGCATGGCCGCCATCCCCGACGGAACGACGTTTTTCCCCAGTTTCCTGTCGACAGCGCAACTAAAGGTCATCGACTGCCTCGGGTGGGATGTCCCCTAACAGTTGGCGGCTCGCGCCCGAGCTTGACTCGGCGTGGGTCTCGACGCTGCTGACGCGCGCCGGCGTTCCACACTTCTTCTCGCGGAAGTTGGCGCCCAGTGCCGACACGATCGCTCACCGACTTGCGGGGGCGTGCGCTCGCCCCGCAAGAGCGAAGCAAGTGCATGGGGCGAGATTCGTCCGGGCGCAAGAGTGCCTCGGCCCGAGTCTTCCCGAGGCCGATGCAGTCCTCAATGACTCCCCCGCTCTTGTCCCGATGGTCACGTCAGCCGACTGCGTGAGCGTGCTCATCTGGTGTGCGCACTCGAAGAGTTGCGCAGCCGTTCACGCAGGATGGCGAGGGCTGATCGCGGACTCGATCGGGGCGGCTGTGCGTGGGATGATCGAACAGTTTGGCGCCGAGCCCTCGGCGATGGTCGCCGCTCTCGGCCCGTGCGCGGGGGCAGATGCGTATGAGGTCGGTGGTGATGTCATCGATGAGTTTGTTCGGCACGGACTCGGCACGTGCGTCCGAGAGGGGACACGGCCAGGGAAGGCGCTCGCCGACTGCGCACTCGCTGCGCGGCTCCGACTCCGGGCGGCTGGCTTGGCGGACGCCGCGATCGAAGCCTCGGGCATCTGCACGATCAGCGATGTGCGCTGCGCAAGCCATCGACGGGAGTCGACCAATCCCGCGCGGATGCTCTCGGCGATTGCGATCCCCGTGTGATCCACGTTGCTACACTCGAACACGCATCAGGACAGGTGGCCGAGCGGCTGAAGGCGTCGGTTTGCTAAACCGGTATAGGGGCTTATACCCCTATCGCGGGTTCGAATCCCGCCCTGTCCGTTCGATCGTTTCGAAGGCCCATGACCGCGCGGGCTGCGCAGTGGCCCGGTGACTCAGTGATGGAAGGATTCCTCGACCAAGTCCCGCGGCTCTTCACGGAACTCGACACCTTCCTCGCCGAACTGGTGCAGGGCTCGGGAGCGTGGGCGCTCGTGATCCTCTTCGCGATCGTCTTCTGCGAGACGGGGCTGGTCATCACGCCGTTTCTTCCCGGCGACAGCCTGCTCTTTGCGGTTGGGGCGATTGCTGCGCGCGACATCGGCATCGATCCATGGAGCGCAGGGCTCGTGATCTTCGCTGCGGCGGTCCTGGGCGATGGAGTCAACTACCACATCGGGAAGTGGATCGGACCGCGCGCCTTTGGTGGAAAGATTCCTGGTCTCAAGGTCGCGTACCTCGAGCGCACCCATCGCTTCTTTGAGCGACACGGCCCCAAGGCCGTCGTCCTCGCCCGGTTCGTCCCCATCGTGCGGACGTTTGCTCCCTTCCTTGCAGGGATCGGCACCATGACCTACCGGCAATTCATGGTCTACAACGTCGTGGGGGCGCTCCTCTGGGTCGTTCTTCTCGTCGGCGCTGGGTTTGCCTTTGGGGAACTGCCCTTCGTCAAGCGCAACTTCGAGCTCGTCGTCGTCGCGATTGTGGTCCTGTCAGTCCTGCCAGTCGCCGTCGAGTGGTGGCGCAGTCGTACGCCAGCCGCCCCCCGGTAGGATCGGCGACCCATGAAAATCCACGAGTTCCAGGCACGAGCGATCCTCGCAGGAGCGGGCATCCCGGTTCCCTCGGGGTCGATGGTCACCTCCGTCGACCAAGCCCATACAGCAGCGAAGGGGCTCTTCGCCGGAGGATCAAAGATGGTCGTCGTGAAGGCGCAGGTCCACGCCGGTGGACGTGGAAAGGCTGGATTCGTGAAGGTGGTCAAGAGCGCCGCCGACGCGAAAGAGGCGGCTGCCTTCATGCTTGCGAGTCGGATGCACAGTCCACAGACTCCTCCCGAGGGGCTCGAGGTCTCGCGGCTCTTGGTCGCGGACGCCGTGGAGATCGCGCATGAGTACTACGTTGCGGTGCTCGTCGATCGCGCCCGCAGCGCGAACACGCTCATTGCAAGCGCCGAGGGTGGAGTCGAGATCGAACGAGTGGCGGAGCGCAATCCGGCTGCGATCCTCCGGGTGGAACTCGACCCCCAGCACGGACTCCTCCCCTTCCGAGGGCGGGCGCTGGCACTGGCCCTGGGTTTCAAGGGGAAGGCGATCGCGCAGGCCGTCAGCATCTTCAGCAAGCTCGCCCAGCTCGAGCGCGAATGCGATGCGAGCCTCGTCGAGGTCAATCCCCTCGTCCTGACTCCGCCGAGCGCGAGCCACCCCGACGGCCAGGTCATGGCCATCGACGCCAAGTTTGCCTTCGACGACAACGCACTCTTCCGCCACGGCGAGATCGCCGCGATGAACGATCCCCTTGAGGAGAACCCGTCCGAACGGCGGGCGCAGGAATTCGGCCTCTCCTATGTTGCCCTCGACGGCAACATTGGTTGCCTCGTCAATGGGGCGGGACTGGCCATGAGCACGATGGACATCATCAAGCTCCACGGCGGCGAGCCTGCGAACTTTCTCGATGTCGGTGGCAGCGCCAGCGACGAGGCGGTCACCGAGGCATTCCGGATCATTCTCAGCGATGCGCGGGTGCAAGGGGTGCTCGTCAACATCTTCGGGGGAATCATGCCCTGCGACCGCATTGCGCGAGCGATCGTCACCGCCGCGACGAACATCGGATTCAAGGTGCCACTCGTGGTCCGCCTCGAGGGGACGAACGTCGCGCAGGCCCGCCGGATTCTTGATGAGGCCCGCGCTGAAATTCCCACGATGGCGATCGCGGCGGACCTCGCAGATGCCGCAGCCAAGGTCGTGGCCGCCGTCTCACAGCCGGTCTAGGGACGCATGCTCGTCCTTCTCGACATCGACGGAACACTCCTGAAGACCCACGGCGCAGGTCTCGCGGCGATGCAGGCGACGGCTGAGGAACTTCACCCCGGCCGCACCTTCAGCTTCGATGGCATCTCGATCTCAGGTCGCCTCGACAGCCTGATCTGGCGGGATCTCATGGCCTCTGGCGGGGTCGATCACGCGCGCACCGACCATGGTGCATTCCGCGCTCGGTACGGGGTCCATCTTGGGCGCGTCCTTGACGCTGCCGGACGATCGCAACCCTTGGCCGGGGCACTCGCGCTCGTTGAGCGCCTCGCGGCGACGGAAGGCATCGCGCTCGGGCTGCTGACGGGGAACTATGAGCACACCGGGCGGCTCAAGGTCGAGCGGGCAGGCTTCGACTTGTCGGCCTTCGAGTTCAACGCGTGGGCGGATGATGGCGATCACCGTCGGGACCTTCCCCCGAAGGCCATGGGGCGCCACGCCGCCACCAGAGGTCCGATCGAACCCGCCGACGTGATCATCGTCGGGGACACCCCCCTCGACATCGACTGCGCGCGAGCCAATGGCTGCCACGTGGTCGCGGTGGCGACTGGGGCCCATCCCCGCGAGGAACTGGCCGGTCACACCCCAGACCTCTTGCTCGACGACCTCAGGGACACCGACTCGATCGCGCTGTGGATGACGAGTCGGAAACGGCCTCTGGCGGACCCTGCGCGTTAGCGTCTCGGCATGCCGGACTTCGGCTCGTGGTGCAGCGACTTTTTCGTGAACCAGCGGATCTCGCTGACTCTGGATCTCCCGGAGGCGCGGGAGCCGACGTTGGATCTCTTCGATCGCCTCCGGCGCGACCAACCAAGATTGGGCATCGTCCGCCGCCGCGACGAGGAGGTAGCACTTGAGTCAGTCCACGACGTGCGCGACTTCCTGTGGGTCGCCCTGCGGCGGACCTCGATCCGTTCGGGCCATCTCAATCCACTCTCCACCGATGACGGGTACCGACTCCACCGGGCGGTGCTCGCGACAGCGCCGTGGTACCTCTCCCTGAGCCCAATCGACATCGAGTCGATCGATCTCACGTTCGGCTTCGACATCGAGACAGAGGGTTCCCGCGACACCACCGTCTGCGATGCGCTGCTTGCAGCGAGCCCGTTGAGCATGCTCATCGATCCCTTGCAAGAGTCCGCGATCGATGTCCAGCCTTTCATTGGGATCGCGCTCACTCCCGGCGGCGAATTGCAGGCATCTTTCGAGGTGAAGACTCGCCCCGGCGCAAGGGGTGATCGGGAGCCCACCGGCCCCGGCACCATCAGTGTCTACGTCACGGTCCGAAGGCAGGGACCCTTGGATTCACTCGACGAGTTGCCGACGATCTTCGCGACACTCTGCGGCCATGCGGAGCGGCTGTGCGAACAGCGAGCGATCCCGCACCTTGTGGTGCCGATTCGCCAAGCGACCGGGATGTGTTGATCGACGTGCCTCGGGCACCCAGCCTGTGCGCTCAGGCGATCTCGACGAAGCGCGAGATTGCCTTGACGTCAGGGATGATCTGGGGAGTGATGCGCAGGGAGAACTTTGCTCCCTTGGACGCGCTCACGCAGCGGGTCGCCGCGATGCGCGAAATCCACATTCGACCACCTCGCTGATTCACAGGATTCGTCCGGCCGCGCACGCGCGCAACACGGGTCAGCGTGCGCTGGATGGCCGGTTGGAGGCGCATCAGCCGCTCGATGGTCTTGCGATGGCGCGGTTCTCTTGGAACCTTGATGACTGAGATTGTGACGGTGGTTCCGGGGGTCAGTTCAGTCATTGGTGGCTCCCAAGGGGGGTCGGGAAGACTACCCGCGATCGGGGTTCGCCGCAAGCGGACGAGGCTCTCTCCGCCCTTCGGGATAGGCCAGAACCAGCGCCTGAGTCCCACGACGCCCATGGCCATCGGCCTGAAGCTGTCGGTAGAGCCGCTGGGCAAGCTCCACGCCGGGAAGGCGGATTCCTTGAGACTCGCACATTGCGAGCGCGAGTCCAAGGTCCTTGACGAAGTGGTCCACCATGAATCCTGGTTCGAGATTTCCCTTGAGGACCCTCGGCGCGAGATTGGCGAGCGCCCAACTACCGGCGGCTCCGGCGCCGACGCTCTCGAGCACCCGTTGCTCGTCGAGCCCCGAAGCGCGTGCGCTCGCGAGTCCTTCGCACATGCCCACCATGGTCGCTGCGATGAGAATCTGGTTCACGAGTTTCGCTCGCTGGCCTTGCCCCGCCTCGCCGTGGCGAACGATGGTCTTTCCAAGCGCACCGAGGAGAGGGGCGATCAGGCCGCAGGACGCCTCGTCACCGCCGACCATGATCGACAGGGTCGCGTTTCGCGCACCGACATCACCGCCGGTGACGGGGGCATCGCACGCGCGGCTCCCAGCCATTCGCGCGGATTCATCGAGGCGAACCGCGAGTTCTGGACTGCTCGTGCTCATGTCGACGAGGATGCGAGGTGGATCTGCGGCACGCAGCGTGCCCGTCACGCCGAGGTGCACAGCCTCGACTTCCGCCGGAGTGCCGACCATCGAGAAGGCGACGTCGCATCCACTTGCCGCTTCGGCCGGAGTGTCGCACCATCGCGCACCGCTGGCGAGCAGTAACTCAGCCTTCGCGCGGGTCCGCGAGTGCACATTGACCGCATGGCCCGCCGCCAGGAGATGCCCCGCCATCGGAGCCCCCATCATTCCCGTCCCGATCCACGCGACCTGCATCGATTTCGCCATCGCGCAAAGGTAGCCGCTTATCATCCCCGGCCCGCTCCGAACCGCCCCTTCGGAGGGGGCGTATCCACGCCATGCACACTGCGATGAACACACCGCCACGAGACATCACGGACCTCGAACTCCAAGTCGCTGCCGCCAGCAGGCCCTTCCGCCATCTCGTCGACCAGATCCACCGGGTGATGGTCGGTCAGGATGAACTCATTGAAGGGCTCCTGTGCAGCCTCCTCATGAACGGCCATGTGCTGATCGAGGGAGTGCCGGGGCTCGCGAAGACCACCGCGGTGAGTTGCCTTGCGAAGGGGATCAACACCGGCTTTCGCCGGATCCAGTTCACGCCGGACCTCTTGCCCGCCGACCTCATCGGCACACTGATCTACAAGCCCTCCTCCGGCGAGTTTGCCGTGAAGCACGGGCCGATCTTCTCAAACATCATTCTCGCGGATGAGATCAATCGGGCACCGGCAAAGGTCCAGTCGGCACTCTTGGAGGCGATGCAGGAGCGGCAGGTGACGATCGGTGACACGACCTACGAACTGCCGCAGCCCTTCATCGTGCTCGCCACACAGAATCCGATCGAGCAGGAGGGAACGTATCCCCTGCCGGAGGCGCAGGTCGACCGCTTCGCAATGAAACTGGTGGTCGGATACCCGACCATCAAGCAGGAGCGGCAGATCCTCGACCGGATGGCTGCGACCTCGACGAAAGCCACGGTCGATGCGGTCATGAAGCCTGCGGACATCATGGTGGCGCGTGCCCTGGTCGATCAAGTCTTCATGGACGATCGCATCAAGGACTATGTGGTCGACCTCGTCACCAGCACGCGCGACCCCTCGCGGCACAAGGTGCCGATCCTTGGCCTCGTCCAGTTCGGCTGCTCTCCACGCGCGACCATTTGCTTGACGCTTGCGGCGAAGGCCAAGGCCTTCCTCGATGGCCGCGGGTATGTCGTCCCCCAGGACATCAAGGATGTCGCGCACCCGGTGCTTCGCCACCGCATCGGACTTTCGTACGAGGCCGAGGCGGAGGAGAAGACGCAAGACGACGTCGTCCGCACCCTGCTCGAACACGTGCCGGTCCCCTGACCTCGCTCCGAGGGATCCGCCCGGCGCTGCGCCGGCGGTGAATCCACGGGAGGAATCTCATGCTCACGAGCGAGATCATCAAGAAAGTAAGGCGAATCGAGATCCGCACCTCGCGAATCGTGCAGGAGGCCGTGGCGGGCCGGTACCTGTCGGCCGTCAAGGGCCGCGGAATGGAGTTCGAGGAAGTCCGCCCCTACGAAATCGGCGATGACATCCGGACCATTGACTGGAATGTGTCGGCGCGCGCGGGATCTCCGCATGTAAAACTTTTTCGCGAGGAGCGCGAACTCACCGTCATTCTGGCGGTCGATCTGTCGGGATCTCTTGGGTTCGGTTCTCGCAGCCAACTCAAGCGCGATCTCGTGGCGGAGGTCGCAGCGACCCTGGCCTTCAGCGCCACGCGCAACAACGACAAGGTGGGACTCCTGCTCTTCTCGGACACGATCGAGCGGCACGTCCCCGCTCGGAAGGGGCGCAGACACGTCCTTCGGATCATCCGAGAAGTGCTTGCCCACAGGCCAGTGCGTCGCGGGACGGCGATCGCGGAGGCGATCGACGAACTCAACCGGATCCAGCGGCGGCGATGCGTCATCTTTCTCGTGAGCGACTTTCTCGATTCGGGATGGGAGCGTCCGCTCGCCATCGCCCATAGCCGACACGACGTGATCCCAGTTCGGGTCTGGGATCGACTTGAGGAGTCACTGCCGAATGTCGGTCTGCTCGAAGTCGAGGACCAGGAGACGGGCGAGCTGCTCCTCGTCGACACGGGCAGTCGCGCAGTTCGCGAGACATTCGCCGCACAGGCTCACGAGCGCACTCAGCGGTTCGAGACTGCGCTTCGCCGACTGAAGATCGAACCGATCACGCTGGAGACGGGGGTCGATCCGATCGAACCGATCACCGCGTACTTTCGCAAGCGCGAAGCGCGGAGGTCGAGATGAGGCCTCTCGCCGCGTCGATCCTCGCACTCACGATTGCCGCCGCGCACGCACTGGGTGGACAGTCTGTCACCCCCACCCCTGCCGGAACGGGTGGAGCGCCCCCCGCCCCTCGCGAAGCGAGGTCACTCGTGCGCACCGCGACTGACGGAACGATTTCAGCATCGTTGACGGCACCAGCGGATGTCGTCGAGGTCGGGACCCCTATCGAGTTCTCGCTCACAGTCACCGCCACCGCCGGGGTCGCCGTCACGATGCCCGACATTCCTGCACAGTTCGGCCCCTTCGAGACGAGCGGAGTGATGCGGTCCGCCCTGCCGGCACGCGGAGCGACCGCGTCGATCCTCCGGTTCGTCGCGTCCACCTACGAGAGCGGCGTGCTCGCGACTCCCGTGCTCACCGTCGAGTGGAAGGACGCTGCCGGCACCGAGGGCACCCTCGAGATCCCCGCAGCCGAGATCACGGTCATGAGCCTTGTGGGTGGCAAGTTCGATCCCGCGATCTACCGCGACATCAAGGGTCCGGTCGAGATCAACCTCGGACGTTCCTGGTGGTGGCTCGTGGTGGTCGGCGGCGTGGTGGGTGCGGGGGCGTCGACCTACTACCTGTGGACCCGACGCGCCGCTGCTCGCGAGCGCGCTCAGACCCCCGATGAGTGGGCGCTCGCGCAGCTCGCTCGCCTCCAGTGCGAGAGCCTCGTCGCGCGGGGTGAACTGCACACCTACTGGGTGCGCCTCTCAGATGTCGTCCGGCAGTACATCGAACGACGATTCGACATCGCCGCTCCTGAGCAGACCACGAAGGAGTTTCTGGCCCGCGCCGGGGACCACCCCCTGATCGGCGCGGAGCACCGGCATCTCCTGACGGATTTTCTCCGCGCGGCCGACATGGTGAAGTTCGCCGCCTACCGGCCTCTTGAGGCCGACTGTGTGCGCGGGATGGAGGCGGCGCGCGGATTCGTCGAAGAAACCACACCGACCACGGCCACCGCTGAGGTTCCGGCAGAGAAAGCGGGAGTGGCCTCATGAACACCCTCCACACCCTTGAGTGGTGGTGGCTCGCGCTTGCGCTCCTCGCGCCTCTCGCGCTCTGGCGGATGGCCGACGGTCGCCGACGCTCGCAAGTTGCGTACTCGTCGGTCGCGCTCCTGCGCGCTGCCGGCACTTCGTGGGTGGCCCGCACACGATGGATCGTCTGGACGCTGCGGGCGCTTGCGATTGTGCTCCTTGCAGTCTGCATTGCGCGGCCGGTGATCGCGCACCAGCAGACCAAGGTCTTTGTCGAGGGAGCGGCGCTCGAACTCGTCGTTGATCGATCTGGATCCATGCGCGCACTTGACTTTGAGATCGACGGTTCTCCCGTGGATCGATTGGAGGCCGTCAAGGATGTCGCGAGCGCGTTCGTGCTCGGCGGCGGTGGCCTCCGGGGACGGCCCAACGATCTCGTCGGAGTGGTCACCTTCGCGCGGTTTGCCGACGGACTCTCCCCACTCACGCTCGACCACGGCTATGTGATCGATGCCCTGCGCGCAGTGACTCCCGCCGATGACACTGCCGAAGGCGGCACTGCCATCGGCGATGCCGTGGCACTCGCCGTCGAGCGACTGCGCGACACCATGCAGCACGCCGCCGAGACTGCTGGCAGGGATCCCATCAAGAGTGCGGCCATCATCCTTCTCACCGATGGCGAGAACAACGCCGGGGCGGTCGATCCCCGCGTCGCTGCGGATCTTGCCGCAACCTATGGGATCAAGATCTACGCCATCGGCGTTGGCACGAGGGGAATGGCGCCGTTCCCCGTGGGAACCGACCCCTTCGGTCGGACGATCATCCGCAACGTCCCCGTGTCGATCGACGAGGAGCTCATGCGGGAGATGGCGGCGAAGACGGGGGGCAAGTACTTCCGGGCCACGGACACCGCGAGCCTCGAGGCGATCTACGAAGAGATCGACCTCCTCGAGAAGGCCAAGACCGAGGAGCGGCAGGCCTGCCGCTTCACCGATCTTGCCGTGCAGCCCTCGGGGCTCGCGGGGCAGTCAACCCCACCGCTCCTCATCGGAGTGCTCCTCCTCGTCGGCGCTGAACTTCTCCTCGTCACCACCCGTTACAGGAGCCTGACGTGATCGCTTCAGGAGCCACTCGTGGCAATTGAGTTCAACAACCTCGCGGCACTCCATTGGCTTTGGCTGGTGGCGGCTGCCGTTGTGATGCTGGGCGCAACGATTGCGTGGCGACGGCGAGCGCTCGAACGGCTCCTCGATCGGGGAGTGCGAGACCGCGTGGCCCCCCGGCTCTCGCAGTTTCGACCGGCCGTTCGGGGTGTGCTTCTGGTTCTGGCGATGGCCGCGCTCGTGGCGGCCCTGACCGATCCCCGCCATGGTCGCCAGACCGAGGAAGTGAAGCGCAGTGGTGCCGACCTCATGTTCGTCGTCGACGTGAGCCGCTCGATGCTCGCCGAGGACGTCGCGCCCAACCGACTCGAACGCGCGAAACTCTTCATCGATGATGCGGTGCGTGCCATGGGCGGGGACCGTGTCGGACTCGTCGACTTCGCGGGTGTCGCCGCGCTTCGGACCCCGCTCACACTCAACTACGGCGCCTTGATGCAGAGCGTCGATGCTCTCGAGCCCAAAGATGCCCTGCGCGGCGGCTCGATGCTCGGTGATGCGATTCGAACCGCGGCGCGGAGTTTCCCCACGGATGCCAATGGAGGTCGGGCCATCGTGATCCTCACCGACGGCGAGGACATGGAGAGTGAACCCGCCGTGGCCGCGGCAGAAATCCATCAGTCGCAGGGAATCCGGATCATCACGGTCGGCATCGGCGATTCCCGCGACGGCGGCAGGATCCCCGTCGACGTTGGTGGCGAGCGAACGTGGCAACTGCATGACGGACAAGAGGTGTGGTCCAAGATGGATCCTTCGACCCTCAAGGCGGTGGCGGAGGCGGGTGCTGGCATCTATGTTGGAGCGGGAACGGCACAGGTCGATCTTGGCGAGGTGCTCGCACAGGGTCTCTCCGACTTGGACCGTCAGGAATCCGAGATGTCCACGATCACGACGACGATTCCGCGGTATCAGTGGCCAGCAGCGCTGGCGCTGTTGCTCCTCGTCGGCGAATGCCTGATCTCTGATCGACGCAAGTCCGCGCCACTGCAGGTCTCGGCGGAGGGAGCGGCATGAGCTGGAGACTTCAGCGAGCTGCAGAGATTGTCGCGGCACTCACCGCGATCGCCATCACCTGTGCGTCCTCGGCGCAGGGGA
Organism: Planctomycetaceae bacterium; assembly: GCA_947441435.1. GTDB lineage: Bacteria > Planctomycetota > Phycisphaerae > Phycisphaerales > SM1A02 > F1-60-MAGs104. Next base: position 27,206 of record CANETX010000006.1, on the reverse strand, counting down.
AGCCTGCGACGGTTGATGAGCGGACGTATCGCGCTGCCGTCGTCCGGGGGCGTGCGGCGTTCGATGCCGCGAAGTTCGACGAGGCGGCGGCCGCGTACGCCGAGGCCGTTGCGGCAAATCCCGCCAGCGCGAGCGCGCTCTACAACCAGGGGGTCGCCCAGTATCGCGGCGGAGAGTTCGAGAAGGCCGCAGCGACATTCGCGCAGTCGGCGCAGCTGGCCGATGCCCATCTCGCGGCATCGTCGATGTTCAACGAGGGCAACTCCCTCTACTCACAGGCGCTCGGGCAACTTGGATCGCAAGAAGGGTCTGCTGCTCCCCAGAATCCCTCGACAACCCCGACGGAATCCGGAGGCCAGCCCGACCTGGGCCATGCCATCGAGCAGGTCAAGAAGGCTCTGACGCATTTCAAGGATGCCTCCTCGGCCGACCCAACGGATGTCGATGCGCGAGTAAATGCAGAGACTTCTCACCGACTCCTCAAGCAGCTCGAGGAGATTCAGAAGCAGCAACAGCAGCAACAGCAGCAACAGAACCAAGATCAGCAGAAGCAGGATCAGAGTCAAGAGCAGAAGGACCAGCAACAGCAGGACCAACAGCAAGGACAGCAGGGGCAACGGCCCGACGAAGCCTCCGAGAAGGATCCGGGCAAGTCCGAGGGCGCCGAGCCGAAGCCACAGGATCAAGCTGGCAAGGAGTCGCAAGAGTCCGCGCAGGACAAGGAGGAGGGCAAGGAACAGGGGAAGGACGAGGGCTCGAAGCAGCAGCAGGAGCAGCAGGCGAAGCAGGGACAGCGCCCCGCCTCCGGTGCGCATGAGCAGGTTGGCGAGGGCGCGAAGGAAGAGCCCTCCGGGACAGCCAACGGCGAAGTGGTCGAGGGAGCCCCACTCACCAAGGATCAGGCCGAGAAACTTCTGCAAGCGGTCCGCGACCGGGCCAAGGCGCGGCTCGATGCGAAAGAAGCGGCGCAGCGAACCAAACAGGCTCCGGCGGCGAAAGACTGGTAGCGATGAAACACAGGAACCCCTCCATGCCCAACGCATCGAGTCCAGCGCGCACCGTGAGCCGTGCGCTCGGTGCACTTCTTGCGTTGTGCCTGGGCATGAGCACCGCGTTCGGTGCGGACGTCCAGTTCAACTTCTCTCCGCGCGCGACATGGGTGGGAAGCCCGACCGTCCTCACCATCACCGTCAGCGATGGCGACGACATCTCGGATCCTGTCTTCCCGTCCGTTGAGGGGCTCGCGTTCGAGTTGCAGCCCGGACGACAGACGATGAGTTCCATGCAGTTCATCAACGGCAAAGTCTCCCAGCAGAACACATCCACCCTCACCTGCTTCATCACCCCAACGAAGGCCGGGACGTTCACCATTCCCCCCATCTCGCCGGTGGTCGATGGGACCACTCACGCAAGCAAGCCGACCGGCATCTCCTCGATTGTGTCTTCGACGGGAGATCTCCTCAAGGTCGAGGTCGTGAGTGAGCCATCTGCGGTGTGGGTCGGACAGTCGATGCGGGTCATCTTGCGCATTGAGGTGAAGCCCTTCCGCAGCGAGGCGCACCGGAAGGTCCTCGACGAAGCGGACATGTGGCGGTTCATGGACCCACGACGATGCGAGTTTGGAGTCTTCAAGGGATCGATGGCAGAACTCGAACAGCGCGGACAGCGCCCGATGGGCCATGAAGACCTCGTGGGCGGTACGAGTTGCCTCGTCTATGAAGTGGCGGCCGACTACACGCCGACCGCGCCGGGAACTCCCAACTTCAGCGACATCAGGATCGCATGGAACTACCCCACCCGCCTCACGGAGAACCGCGGGTTCTTCGGTCGACCGGAACTCACGGTGTCCGGGTCGAAGCCCATTTCAGCGGTGGCGCAGGCAACCGGAATCGAAGTAAAGCCACTCCCCGAGGCGGGTCGCCCCGACTCCTTCCGAGGCGCGATTGGCGACTTCTCGGTGTCGGCCTCGGCGAAACCCGACCGTGTCGGCGTTGGAGATCCCATCACGCTCACACTCGTCATGACCGACCGAGGTGGAGGGGGCGCACTCGCGCAACTCCAGCCCCCACCGCTCGACTCCCCTGAGCTTGAGCGTGACTTCCGGATGCCGACTGCGCCGCTTGCGGGCACGATCGCGGGTGCCACCAAGACCTTCACGCAGACGCTGCGACCGGTTCGCGCGGGGATCGATTCGATCGGACCCATTGCGTTCTCTTGGTTTGATCCAATGGACGGTCGATACAAGACCGCCTCGACCCGACCCATCGACATCGTCGTCGTTCCCTCGGAGCGGCTCACGACCCAGAGTGTTCTCGGGACAGCGGGCGCTGCCCCACGAGAGGCCGACGCTGTGGTCGCGGCCTCAGGCGGGGTGGTTGCCAACATGGTGGTCACCGAGTCGATGCTCGAGGAAGCATCGTGGTGGAAGGGATCGCTTGGCATCGCGGCACTTCTTGCGGTGCCTCCGATGGCCTGCGCCGCACTGCTGCTCACGAAGCGCCGTCGCGATCGGCTTCAGGGGGACATCGCCTACGCCCGGGCCCACGGGGCACGCGCTGCCGCCCGTGGACGAATGAAGGCTGGCGACTCGATCACCGCTCTCCTCGGGTTCATCGCCGACCATGCCAATCGACCCTCGGGGACGCTCACTCGTCGAGACACTCGTGTCATCCTCGAACGAGTCGGGGCATCGCCCGAACTGATCGCCCACATTGACTCAGTGTTGTCGACCGCAGAACGAAGCACATTCTCGGCGTCGGCCAGCGACGGGACCACTCGGACCGATCCGCAGTCGGTCGCCCAGGCGATCGAGTCTCTTGGCCAACTGGATTGGTCGCGGGTGCGCGGGGAGGAGGAACGATGAGACGCCGCTCGATGTGGATCGGGGCACTCGCCCTCGCAGCAACACTGCCTTCTTGGGCAGACACGCTGTCCCCGGCGGATCGCTTCGTGATCGTCGAGGCCGCGCAATCGTCCTATGACCGGGCCATCGAACTCCTCCCCTCCGATCCCGCCGCAGCGCGCGGACTCTTTCAAGAATCGGTGACCGCCTACCGAGACGCCGCTCTCGCCGGAGCGACGAGCGGCGAACTCTCGTTCAATCTCGGCAACGCACTCGTTCAATCCGGGGAGACGGGGCGGGCAATCGCGGCGTATCTCGACGCACAGCGGCTCCTCCCGGGAGACCCCCGCGTCGAAGCGAACCTTGCACATGCACGCAGCCTCGTGGCGGGTGCTCCTCCCCTTCCGAGCCCTTCGTCGCTCGACGGAGTCGCCGGACTCTGGAACGACCTCCCTGCGAGCTCGCGTGTCACCCTCGCCGTCGCTGGATGGATCGCACTGTGGTCGCTTGTTGCGGCAGGCGTAGCGACCGGGTGGAACGCGCGCGTTCCGTGGCGGTTGACAGTGGCGATCGCAGGGACCGTCGGTGTGGTCGCTGGCGCGACTCTGGGGGTCGATTGGATGCGGTGGCACCTCCACCCTCGCGGAGTGCTCGTTGCGAACGATGTCATCGCACGCAAAGGAAATGGCGAAGGATTCGCCCCCGCGTTCACCACGCCGCTGCCGTCAGGCGCCGAGTTCACGCTCGTCGAGTCCAGGCCCGGCTGGTACTCCATCAAGGTCGGTGACGGCCAGACGGGATGGATCCGCAGCAGCGACGCGATTCTCCCGGGAGCTCGTTCCACCACCGTCCAGTGAGACAACGGAGAGGGTGGGATTCGAACCCACGGTGAACACAAGGCCCACACCAGTTTTCGAGACTGGCTCCTTCAACCGCTCGGACACCTCTCCAGGCGCGCGCGAGTATCCCGACTGAACCTCAGTTTGTCCAGTTGCTCAGGACGATCGTCATATCGAGGCCATCGACGATGCCGTCATCGTTGATGTCGGCGGGGCTTCCGCCGCCGGCCGCTCCCCAATTGGCGAGCACCTGCGTCATGTCCAGACCATTGACCAGGCCGTCTCCGTTGATGTCGCCGGGGGGATTCTGCGCCTCGCACTGATCGGCCGTTCCATTGCCGTTGCCGTCGGCGCAGGTCGTTCCGGCCCCCTTCCAGACGGCACCGGCAGCGATCGCTTCGGCTTCCGACAGGATGAGACAGAAGCCGTTCGGGAAGCAGGACGCTCCCTGCGGAAGTGGACAGTTCACGGTCGCGCAGGTCGTTCCATTGCCTTGGAAGTTGCCACCCTGTGCCGCGCATGCGGACGGCGAGATCCCGCCCACGCACTGACCGTTGGGCAGACAGCACGCGCCCGTCGGGAAGCAAACAGTCGTGGCGCACGCGCTGCCCTCGGCACCTGGAACGCCGCCCGCCCCGAGGCACGAGGCGTACCCAAGATTGACGCATCCACCGGTCGACTCGAAGCAGCAGGCGACGTTTCCCTGCGGGAGGCAGGTCGAGGCGGTGCAGGTTGTCGCGTCGCCGCGGTACACGCCCCCGGCTGTCGCGCAGTCGGCCTGCGTCGCGATCGCGCAATTTCCATTGATGCAGCACGCTCCCTGCTGCGCGGCGCAGTTGACCGGGGTCACTGTCGCACGGATCACCCAGTCGCCGCTCGGACGGCACAGCGACGGAAGCTGCGCGAAACTCTTCCATCCAGCGCCGCATCCCAGGGGGCAACTCACCATCCAGATCCAGTTCTGCGCCGACTGCTGGAGACCTCCGGTGTCTGTCGTCGGAAACGCATTGCTCTGGCTCGGCGGCGCGGTGAAGCAAGGGTTCGCGGTCTGGTTGTTGTGGTCATCGATCCGGTAGGCGATCGAGAATGTGTGGCTTCCGTTGTCGTTGATATAGATCTGTTCGGGATCGGCAGGATCCACCATGAACTGCACATTGACGCCGTTGGTCCCCGGCCCCAAGACAATGTGCGGGATCATCTTGTCATCGGAGGCGACGCTGAACACGAGCGTGCCGGTCGCGGGGGTCCCCTCGTAGACGAGAATCGACCACTTTGTCGTGGTCGAGACGGTCGCGGCACTCGTGGCGAAGATCATCTCGGCGAGGTCGAGGCGCACCGGGAATAGCGCTGCCGGGAGGACATAGGAGGCTCCGGCCATTTCCTGCTCGGCGAATCCGGCCTGCACGATGAACGATCCCCCCGAGAAATTCGCATCAGAGTGGGTGCGAACTTCCTGCGGGCAACTTCCGGCGACGGAACCGCCCCCATCCTGTCCGCTGCGGTACACCGCGCGAAGCGTAGGAGCATCTCGGAACGCAGTCCAGATGGGCCACTGTCGACTGCCCATGACCACCGAGTCGATGGAATCCGCGTCGGTGGTGACACCGTCGGACGCCACCGCGCCAGCCGCGAAGAGGGCCACGGAGAGACAGGCGACGAGGGTTCGTGACGTGAGCATTGTTGCACTCCTATTGGAAACAGCGCGCCACGGAGCAACAGATGCCCCGCAGAGACGACCTTCGCGTTCTTAAGGTACGCCCGAACCGACTCTGGGCAAGAACGAGCGCTCGAATCCCGCGAAAATTGCCACTTTGCTTGAGCAAAATCGCGCGAGGCGAACCAGTCTCCCCCATTTTCGATTGGTGTTCAGCCCTTCTTGGGCTTGGCCGGAGGCTTGATTCCCGACTGCTCCCAATTGATCGAGATCTTGTCGGTCGCGATCTCCTCGATCACGACCTCGAAGTCGCTGCGACCGTTGCGCTCGACCAACGGTCGGGCCCCATCGAGAAGTTGGCCGATGCGGCGCTGAATCAGGGCGGCGAGCTTGAATCGGCCGCCGACCTTGGCCACGATGTCGTCACTCTTGAGGGTCTCATTCATGGGTGGGGCCTCCCTTTGGGAAGCCCAATATCATAAGCCCTTTCGTGCCTGAACGCAAGCCCATTGTCTCGGCGGTCGTGAGACGCCTCCTGTACCGCACCGCGTCGGCGCTGCGGCTGAGCCATGAGTGGCATGTGCTCGCCTTGGCTGCGGTCATCGGAATCGTGGTCGGCGGTTTGGCACTGGGATTCATCGAGTCGATCAATGCCCTGTTGCGAACCGTCTCCGCGTACGCGCAGGGATCCTCGACAGCATTCTGGGTGGCCCTCGGGCTCCCGATCGTCGGCGCCGCCGTCACGGTCCTCGTCTTCCGACTCATTCCGAGCACCTTTCGTGGCCATGGGATTTCACGCGTGCTTCTGGCGGTCCATCGCCAACGGTCCGTCATTCCGCTCTCCTTGGCACCGCGCCAGTGGATCGCCTCCTCGGCGACGATTGTGTCGGGAGGATCTGCGGGCCCCGAAGGACCCATCGTCGCCATCGGCTCCGCCGTCGGAAGCGCGCTCGCCCGTTGGCTCGGGCTTGACGCCTCGCGACGGACCACGCTCCTTGGATGCGGCGCGGCTGCAGGACTCGCGGCGGTCTTCGATGCGCCGATCGCCGGGGTCTTCTTCGTGCTCGAGGTCATCCTCCGAGACTTCACCCCGCGGACCTTCACGCCGATCGTGATCGCCGCGGTGACCGCCTCGGCGACGGCGCAGTCGCTCCTCCACTCCACCCAACCGCCGTTTGGAATTGGTCCCGGGCTCTTCAATGATGCTCCGCTGACGCTCGTGCATCTGCCTCTCTTCTCGTTGCTCGGAGTTCTCACGGGAGTCGCAGCAGCAGGGTTCGGACTCTGGATGAAGGCCGCCCATCGCACCTTTGACTCGTTGCCGATTCGGAGTTCGCTCCGACCGCTCGTCGGCGCAGTGGCGCTGGTGGGACTCGGCGCCGCGACCGCCACCCTCAGTGAGACGGCCATGTGGCGAGTGGTGGCCCCAGCCTCATCGACTCCGCCCTTCTATGGCACGGGCTATGGGTTGATCGGACATCTCCTTGAGGCTTCCCCAGAGTCGTTGGCTGGCTTGGGGATCATGGGAGCACTTCTTGCGTGGGCGCTGCTCAAGGTCGTGGCGACGGCTCTCACGCTCGGATCGGGATCAGCCGGTGGTCTGTTCGCACCGGGGCTCGTCGTTGGCGCCCTGCTTGGCGCCGCGTTCAGCGCGTTGACGAACGCGATCCCGGCGCTCCCGGATGTGAGCCCAGCAGCCGCGATCCTCGTCGGCATGGGATCGTTCGTTGCGGCCGGCGCGCACGCCCCGCTCGCGGGCGCATTCCTCGTCTACGAGCTCTCGCACTCCTACACGGTGCTCCTTCCCCTGCTCCTGGCCGCCGTCCTCGCGACCGTCACGGCGCGACTCGTCCACCGCGAGAGCATCTACACCGCCGAACTCGCGGCGTTCAACATCCGCCTCGGAACGATCGCGGACCACTCGATCATGCGTCGGACAGCCGTCTCGGACATCCGGCTCACCGAGGCCGTCACGGTGCGACCGACCGACTCCGCGCAGCACCTCGTGGATCTCGGGGAACGACAGAGTGTCCATGACTTCCCTGTCATCGACGCGCACGGACGGTACCGAGGCTTCGTCTCGGGAAGCGACGTAAGGCAGGCACTGGTGTATCGAGATGCCCTCAAGCTGCTGACCGTCAGCGAACTTGAGCGCACGGACTTCAATCCGCTCGAACCCGACGACACCCTCGACACAGCGATGGAGCGATTCGGTCGCCATGAGACTCCGGTGCTTCCTGTCGTTGACCCCGTGTCGCAGCAGGTGCTCGGACTCCTGTCGCGAAGTCATCTCCTCAAGGTCTACCAGTCCGCGCTGGAGGAGACATGACGACTCCTCCGCAGCGATTCCCCCGCGCAGCCCGCATGGCCGGACCGCGACAGTTCGCCGCCGTGTTCGCCCGGCGCACACGCGAAGATTTCGGGTGGGCAGTCCTCCATGGCTCGCGGAACGAAGTGGCGCTCTCTCGACTCGGGCTGTCGGTCGGGGCACGCGTGGGGGGCGCCGTGGAGCGTGGCCGGATCAAACGACTCCTGCGCGAGGCGTTCCGACTCGAGCGCGGCGGATTGCCGAAGGGCCTCGATCTTGTCGTCGCGGTTCGTGTCCACCGGGACGAGTCGCTCGAAGAGTGTCGCCAGATGTTCGTCAAGGGTGCGGCGGCACTCGCCCAGAGGCTCGCGGCACGGGATCGTCGCCAGAGCCCCCCCACGGGTGGCAGCGCGCCAGTCGACGAATCGTGAGCATCGCGCCCCGCACCGCTCCGTGAATTCGGATGGCTTCGTCGGCGTAGACCGAACAGGACGGGTGGAATCTGCAGCGTCCGCCGAACATCGGCGAGAGCAGCAGTTGGTAGCCGCGCACGAGGGAGAGACAGACCCGTGCTGCGAGAGATGGTTCCCTCGTGATCACGCCGCCTCAACGACGGGATTGGTCAGCGTGCCCACACCGGCGATGGTGATCTCGACCACATCCGAGTGCTTCAGATAGACCGGGGGTTTGCGGGCGTGGCCGACGCCTGCGGGAGATCCCGTCAGGATGATCGTGCCCGCACGCAACGTCATTCCTCGGGAGAGTTCGGCGATCAACTTCGCCACGGGAAAAATCATCTGGCTCGTCGGCGCGTCCTGACGGAGCTCGCCGTTGACGCGCGTTTGAATTCGCAGCGCCTGCGGGTCCATGATCCCGCTCGCGGCGTTTGCTGAGACCGGGGTCGTCATAGGGCAGAATGTGTCAAAACTCTTGCCACGACAGAATTGCCCACCCGCCCCTTGATTCTGCCACCAGCGCGCGCTCACATCGTTGGCGACTGCGTAGCCACCCACCGCGGCCAGTGCGCGCTCCTCCGGAACCTCCCGGCAATCGCAACCAAGGATGACCGCGAGTTCCCCTTCGTAGTCGACTTGCGCCCCCCCCTCGCGGCAGATTGAGGGGATGACGATCGGCGCGCCCGACGAACTCAGCGCTGCTGGGTTCTTGAAGAAGACGACAGGATTCGTGGGTGCCGCACCCCCCATCTCCGCGGCGTGCTCCGCGTAGTTGCGGCCGATGCACAGGATGGCTGGCGGAATGTGCATCGTTCAGCGGATCTCCGCCGTCGATCGCTTGGTTGCCTCAGCTTCGGCTTCGACCGTGCGGGCGGCAGCCTCGGCGGCGCGCGCTGCACGGAACGCCTCCATCTCTGGCGGCTCGGGGAAGATCTGTGTGAAGGGAGCAACGTTGGCGATCGGATCAGCGGCGAACTCCGCTTCGATTGGACCCTTCACGAGGTCGTAGATGAGCCGGCGCTCCGTCTCCGCGGCGCGGTTGTAAATCGTCAAGCGATCGATGAGGGGCTGCGAAGTGTCCATGAGGACATTTGCGAACACATCCTGCACGCTCGTCTTGAGATTGCCCAGGAGGTCGGCCATGCGCCGCTCCCCGAACTTGTTGACGAAATCGGTATATCGATTCCCCTGGAAATAGAGGGTGAGGTCACGGGCGAAGTCCAAGGCCTGCTTGAGGACCTCCGGACGATCCAGCAGCAATCCCTCGCGGAATCCGCGGCCAAGCGCCGCGTAGACATCGCTGCGCGCCACATCGGGAGATCCTTCGTACTCGCCGTAGGTCACGTTCCGGACGAAGACATCCAGCGGTGCCTCATACTTGTTGTTGGGGATGAGTCCGCCGCGGCCAAACAGATTGTCGAGCTTGGTGAGAATCGCCTGCGCCCCCTCATAGTCGCCGAGGCGGAAGAGTTCGCGCACGGCCTGCGACATGAAGTTCTGATAGAAGTCGCAGAACGAGTCGCCCCCTCCCCCGCGCGTCCCGAAGTGCTTGCGGTAGAGCTCGCCGAAGTAGCGATCGATCGACTTGATCCACCTGGGATCGTTGAGTCGCCCCGGATTGTCGTTGCTGAAGGGGTCGAACTGCATCAGCCCCGTGCGCGACAGGGCCTGCATCGCCTGGATGTTGATTCGGTCGTTGTTGAGGACCTTGTAGATGTCCTCGACGTTCGACGATCGCTTCGCGGCGGTCGTCGCCCCCTTGCGCGCCCAGTAGAACGCATGCGACTGCGGATGGCGCCAATCGAAGGGGCCGAACTCGGAGGTGTAAGCCCACATGAGCGCCGCATCCATGTTGTAGGCGTCCTTGAGAACCTTCTTGCGAAGGAACGGACGGAATGACGTGAGCGCCCCCTGCGACTCGGGGGCCTTGAGCACCGCATCGAAGGCGGCGTAGACCGGGTCGTTTCGCCGGAATGCCTCGTCGAGACGGAGGAGTTTCGCGTAACGGCTCGTCTGAACCCCTTCCCAGCGGCCGAGGTTCATGAGGAAGTCACGATCGAGCCGGAATTGGAACTTGCGATCGAATGCCGACAGGCTGCCCGTGAGCGCGTCGATCATGACCTTGACCGACGGGTCCTTGAGTTCGAGTTCTTCGAGGGTGTCGGGAGCGTTCTTGATCGCCTCAAGCATGGCGACCCGCTCCGCGTGTGTCGCGGGGGGAACCCCCAAGAGGAACTGCCACTCTCTGGCCCATTCCCGCTTGTAGTAGAGGTGCGCATCGTCGGCGACGCCATCCACCTTGTGGGAGAGCCAGAAGGCGAGTTCCTTGTGCAGCGGAAGATCGTTGGGGTTGTAGCGCAGTCCCTCGTCGCGTACGAGATCGATCCCCGCTCGGACCCACTCCCACCGCTCGCTCGGCGTGTCGGTGAGGACGGAGATGTTGTAGGCCATGTTGTGGCCCTGGAATCCCCAGACCTCACCGAAGCGTGGCTGCAACTGCGTGATCAGTCGTGCGTCGGCCATCGCCTCGTAGAAGAGACCCTTCTCCTTCTGGACGCCAGCCTTCAGCCACAGGTAGTCGACGATGATCCCTCGGAGGGCGCCGATGGCGGTGCCCACCGCGACGATCGGAGGCGCGCCCTCGAGCGAGACATCGGTGTACCGAAGCGAGTGCTCGTCGCTGATTCGGAGAATCGAAGGCAGCAGCGATCCGCCGAACGCGATCGCCGCGACCGCCACGGCGACGCACAGAAGTTGGATCGCTCGATCACGCATGGGTCAGCCTTGGCCGCTGTAGATGGCGATCTCCTTGCGGCGGAACGCCAGCCAACCGGCGGTGAGCGCCACCGCACTCCATGCCACCCCAACCTTCCAGAAGGTTGCAAGGACATCCATCCAGGTAATGACCTGTCCGTCGACGAGGTCGGTGGTGGCCCCTGACTCCGAGAACGGAGCGAATGCCCAGCGGACCGTCTCGGCGATGGCCTTGACTCCGTGCTGGAACGCGCGGGTCAGCCAGTCGCTCTCGTCGCGGATGTAGTAGTTCCGAAGGGCCATCCCGAGAAATGGCGAGAGCGATCCCGACATGAAGATGGTGAACGCGAGGAGCACCGCCACCGGGAACGACAGGACGCTTCCTGCGGCGACGCCGAGCGCGGCGAGGAACGCGAGCTTCGACCAGTCCACGAGGAGGGCCCGCACGAAGTTGCCCTCGAACGAACCGACGCGGTGCAGGACCTCGAATCCATCGAGGTCGAAGTTCAGCGACCACGGCCCTGGATAGAACTCGAGCGCCTGCGTCAATCCTCCGTTGACGACCTGCACGGTGAGCGTCCCGTCTTCGGCGATGGCTGCCGCCGGGATCGGAAAGACATTGCGCTGGACGGGGACATAATTGACCATCGCCGGCGGAGCATCGGCGAAGATGAAGAGCACAGGGAACGTCTCGTGGGAGTCATCGCGGCCAATGTGGAACTTGTAGCGCAGCACGGGGTCCGACCCTGCTGAGCGCGCCTCCGAGAGCCCGTGGAAGACGAAGGTCCGCGACTTGCCGGCGTCGACCGTGCGCTGCTGGACATCGAACTCCTTGAGCTTGCCTTGGGCGAGTTCGCGGCGCACCTCCGCCTCCGACCGTCGACCCTCGGCAATATCAGCGCGCAGGATGGAGTCCTGTTCGATCGAGCGCGCCACCATGTCGTCGAGGCGCTCAGGCTCGAGGATCGGGTACTCAGGAATCGCCACCGCCCGCGCGACGAGGACCTGGTCCCGCAACGCCGCGGCATCGGCGATGTCGGCCGCCTGCCGTGTCCTCAGGATCTCGGTGTGGGCGAAGACCGCCGCCCCGCCCACTCCCACGATGATCGCGTTGAGCACGAGCAGTCCCACGAATTTCCCGAGGAGATAGTTGAGGCGCGAGAGCGGCTTGGTGAGGAGACCCCACACCTGCCGATCGCGGATCTCGAAGGAGACCGTGGCGCACGCCAGGAAAAGCGTCAGGCAGGCGGCGAAGACGAAGACGAGCGTTGTCCCCTTCGACAGGTACGTCTGCACTTGATAGCGCAGCGGTTCGCGCGAATCGATGGAGAGTGGGATGAGTGGAAGGATGACGAGCAGCGCGCCGATGAACCCGATGGAGATTCGCTGGCGCAATCCCTCGAGGACGAACGCGTGCGCCACAGAGGGAATCGGGCGTGCGGTCGAGAGGAGTCGCAGCGCCAGTCTCGACAGGAGAAGGAAGGCGAACAGCAGTGCACCGATCCCGGCAACCGCCGCCCCCGGCTCGAGAAATCCCAGCCACCAGAGCGGGGCGGTCACCGCTGCGCACCCAACGACGATGAGCAGCATCGGGAAGAACAACCCCAACCACACCGCGAGGATGCCGATCGCGCCAATGCCAAGGGCCAGCGCAAGAATCAGGGAGGATTGCTCCACAATCGTCGGCGGCGCCCATGTCGGAGCTTCGGTCGTGGCGATAACGGACGCGACTGCCGCGGGCTCCAGCAGTCGCCCCGACTCGTCGAAGAATTCGGGAGCCATCGCTCGGATCCGAGCAGAGCCGACCTTGCGATCTCCAAGAAGGGTGACCGTCCCCGACTCCAGAAGTTCGACGGCCCCGGGTGTCCGCTGGGCTGCGTTGGCCCCCTTCAGCACATCCGCGATCTCAGAGACGAGCGCGGAGTATCGAAACGACGAGATCACAAGCGGTGTCGCTGCTGCCCCGATGGCAATTGCCACCACGCACGGCAGGATCCACCGCGCGCGCGAGGAGGCCTCCCATCGGGCGAGCCCGTGCCGCACCTCCGCGAACCGACTCACGGCCTCCGCTCCCCTCCTGCGTCCTTGCGATCCAACAGCCCCTCGATCACCGACGAGTCGACGGCGGGAGGAACTTGCGGCCCCTGCCGCGCGCTCGGCTTGGACGGCGCCTTCGTCGGCTCGGCGACGAGACCTTTGACTACATCGGGTTCAGCCGCAGCGGGTGCGGATCGAACTGGGGTGGCCCGAACTGCAGGCGCGGCGGCTTGCTTCTCAAGTTCGGCGATGACTTCAGACGGAGTTCCCTCCCCTTCCCCCCCAACACCCAGAAGAAACGCGGCAGTCCGCCCACCCTGGAGCGCGCCGCTTGTCGCCGACTGCTCGTGCCGAGCCGTCTCCACGATCTGCATGAAGAGGTCTTCGAGCCGCTGCCGTGGAGATTCGACCCGCTCGATCGAGGCCCCCTCTTCGCGGGCGATCAGCTCGTCGATCAGCGTGATCGTCTGCGGCTTCAGCCGAGGAACGCAAATCGTCGTCCGATTCGTGTCGCACAACAGTTCATCCGTGGTCCCTTGGGCGCGGATCTTTCCACCGTAGAGCACCACCATCCGGTCGCAAACATCCTCGACATCGGCAAGGAGGTGTGACGACAGCAGGATGGTCTTGCCCCGCTGACCGAGATCGATCAACAGGTCCTTCACCTGCCGCGTGCCCACGGGGTCGAGTCCAGAGGTCGGCTCGTCGAGGATCAGGAATTCGGGATCATTGATGAGCGCCTGCGCGAGGCCGAGACGCCGGGCCATTCCCTTGGAGAACTCGCCGACGGCGCGGTGGGCCGCACCCTCGAGGCCGACCATCTCGATGAGTTCGTCGATGCGCCGACGCCTCATCGCGCGAGGAAGACCGAAGAGCTTGGCGTAGTAGTCGAGCGTTTCACGCGGATTGAGGAAGCGATAGAGATACGACTCCTCTGGGAGGTAGCCGATGCGCGACTTGAGCGACACATCGCTCGGATCGCGCCCGAAGACGGTCAGCCGTCCCTTGCTCACGCGCAGCAGCCCGAGGATCATCTTGATCGTGGTCGACTTCCCCGATCCATTGGGCCCGAGGAGTCCGAAGATCTCGTGCGGACGGATCTCGAACGAGATCCCGTCGACGGCGCGCGCCTTCGTGCGGAGCCAGAAGTCCGAGAAGGTCTTGACGAGTCCCGATGCCTCGACGATGGGCGGCCCCCCACCCGTTCCTGGCGATGCGGTCATCGCACGCTCCTATTCACGGCCAAAGCCCTTCTCCCCCGACGCATCGAGGCGGCGACCCGCCTTGTCGATCATGATCTGCCGAGAGCCGAGTTGGAACGACGGGAGGTTGAGGCCGATCATCTCGGCCTCCTGCTTCTTGCGCGCCAACTCCGCATCGCGGCGGGCCTGCATGATTTGCGGCGAACTCTTGATGCGGATGGCGTACTTGCCGAGCCCAGGCGGCACGGAGAAGACTTCCGCCTGCCGCTGGCTCGTCACTTCACGAACCGCCTCGAGCCACAGCTTCTGCACGAGCTGCTGCGGATTCTCGCGGTAACTCGCCGACAGACTCTCGATGCGCTGCGCTTCCTTGCCGAGCGTCGACTCAAGCGCGGACTGATACGCCTTCGCCCGAGCCACGATCATCGAGGCCGTTCCGGCGATGTCCGGCTGCTCGAGGCGCTCGCCGATCTTCTGTAGGAGCGCATCGGCGGCGACCTCGTCTCCCGCGGTCAGCTGCTGCTCGTAGTCGTCGATCATCGTGAGCACGGCGGGGTAGTTCGGCCCCGCCGCACCGACGAGCTTCGCATTCGCCTCCTGCCGGGCTCGCTCCATCGCAGTCTTGGCGTCTTCGCGCGAGGTCTGCACCCGGCGCAGCGCGTTGCGCACGGCGAGCGGAGCCGTCCTCTCAGGGAGAGAGACGGAGATCACCTGCACTCCGAGCCGGAGCCGATCCGCTGCCTCCTGCGCCGCGCGCTTGATGTCGGCTTCAGGCGTGTCGCGCTCCTCGAGGAGTTCCGCCAGCGTGTACTGAGCGACCACCTGCACGACCGCATGCCGCAGGAGTCCCCGCATGATGGCATCGATCCGCTCCGGACTCGCGTGGGTCAAGAGCGCCACCGGGTCGGCGATGGCAAGCTCCGCGGTCACACGCACGTGAGCGAGATCCCCATCGGCGGTGATGAGCGAACCATCCTTCCCCGGCCGAATCGGGTTGTTTTCGTCGGCAGAGTCGGTGGCCTGCTCCATTGTCATGTCCGATTTGGGAAACACGGGAAAGAACGCGTCGCCGAGTTCGATCGTCCGCCGCTGCGGCAATGTGTGGAACTCGCCCACGGGGTACGGCCAAAACGGATGGAGCCCCGGAGCGAGCGACTCTTCCCCTTCCTTGCCGGCGACACGCCCGAAGATCGTTCGGATCCCGGCGATTCCCTCGGCAACTTGTTGGAATCCGGAGAAGAAGAAGGTCACCACGAGTCCGAGGATCGCGACTTGCAGGAGCCGGTACGACAGACGCAGAGCCTCTCCCAGACTCTGGTTCGCCGGATCCATCGCTTCGCGAAGCGACGCCGCATCGCTCGAACGCACATCCAGTTGGAGGTGCGCACTCTTGCTGCGCCGCGCAGAGCGTTCAGAGCCCTGCGCGTCGGCCTGCTGCGCGTCGGCCTGCTGCGGGTCAGCCTGGTTGCGGTCGCCATCGACTCCCACGTCAGTTCCCTCCACCAGCTGCTGGCGTCGCGTAGGGGGCGGCGGGCTGAGGGATCGCGCCCGGCCCTGCCGGCGTTGAGAGATCGAGGAGATGGAATGGAGCCCGATTGAGATCGGTCACGAACGTCGTGCTCCCCGAGAGCGAGCCCTTGAGCGCATCAAGCCATGCGAGGAAGATGGCGAGTTCCGCGTCTTCCTTCATCGATTGGTAGTAGCGGGTCGCCTCGACGTTTCCCTTCGCTTCGATCGCGGCGGCCCACTGGTCGGCGAAGTTCCGGATCGTGTCAGCGGCGCTGGCAGCCTGACTCTTGATCGTCTCCGCCTCAGAGTTCCCCTTCGACTCTTCGAGATTGGCGAGCGTCTCCTGCACCGCCGCCATCCGACGCTGGACCGCCACGGTCGTCTTGGGGGGGAGGACGATCTGCGAGATGCCGACGCTGACTGGCTCGATCCCCGCGAGTTTCGTCGACTTGAGGTCGGCGAGGATTGCCGCCTCGGCATCGGCGATCTTGCTGCCCGTGCCGATGAGTTCGCCGAATGGGTACCGGCCCACCGCGCGCACCGCTCCTTGCAACTGCGTTTCGAGTTCTCGCCCTGCCGCCTCGACGCTTCCGTAGGAGACAAAGAACTGGAGCGGCGCGTCTCCGGCCGAGTCGATCCTCCAGAGGAGATAGGCCTGCACGAGCACCTGCTGGCCATCGGTCGTGAGGATCGTCTCCAGCGGGCTCTCGATGAACTGCAGCCGAGTGTCGATGCGTGAGACCTGATCGATGAACAGGGGAGCCTTGAGATGCAGCCCTGCCTCGCGTTCGACGCCTGCGGGCTTGCCGAAGCGGGTCAGCACGGCGATCTCATGGAAGTTCACCGTGTAGGTCGTGTTGAACAGGATGAGGACTGCGGCGATGACGATCGCCACGAGGATGGGTATGCGCCTAATCATTTGCTGTCTTTCTTCTCGAGATAGTCGCCGAGGTTGAGTCCAGGCTCGGGCTGCTCCATCTGCACATCGAAGTCGATCCGTGCGGGATCGACCGCGAGCACGTACTTGATGCGGGCATTGGCGAGCGACCGGGTGAGCACATTCATGATCGCCCGCTCGCGATAGAGGGTGGGAGCGACGTGGTACGCGGGGGCCTGCCCCGCAACATCCGAGGCGCTCGACCGAGCACGCATGAGCATGTCCCAACGCTTCGCGCGTGCCGCGCTGATGACGCTTGCCGACTGCGCCCCCGCTTCGACGAGGGCCCGCTCGATGGAAGCCTTCTTCGACAGGACCGCTGGCGCCGTCGGCCCGAGTTCACGTTCAAGCGCGCGGAATCCCCGGATCTCCGCGACAATTTCCAGCGCTCCCTTGGGGGTGCCCGCGAGCGTCGAGAGCGTCGTGTTCTCGATGCGTCGAGCCTCGTCGACGACCTTGCGCGCGTTCTGGACATCGATCGAGAGTTCCTCGAACATCCCCGCCGCCTCGCCTGCGGGTGGGCGCAGAACGGGGATCAACACGCCGACAACTTCAACGCCGCTCTGCCCGCGATCGAACGCCGCTTGGACCCGGTCCTTGAGCTGCCGGACGAGGGAGTCGCCGCTCGGCGAGAGAACTTGATCGATCGACTTCGTCGAGAAGAGCTGGCTCGCCTCGCGCAGCGCCATCGCCCTGAGTGCGCGCTCGCGCATGTCGAGGGGACTCGTCCGGGAGCGCGAGTCGCTCGTGAACGACAGGAAGTCGAGGAGCCCATCCTTCTTCACTCGGTACTCGAGGACGATGTCTGCATCGACGAGGGCAAACTGGCTCGACACCTTCGCGGTGTCGCCTTGTTCGCTCGCAGCCGCACCGGGAACCGCCGCTCCCATCGCTGGGACATCAGCCGCCAGGACGATGAACGGAGATCGTTCCGACTCGCCAGTCGCTTCAACCGGCCAGAGATTCACCCCCGAGGTCTTCATCGGTTTGGCGCCGAGCACCAAGGTGCGGATCTGTCCGATGTCGTGGCGCTCGATCGTCTCGAAGGGCCACGGCCACTTGAGGATGAGCGACCCTTCCGCCACATCCCCCACGATCCGCCCCGAGCGCAGCCGCACCGCCTGATCCCCGGGGGGAACGACGACGACCGTGGACATCAGCAGGAGGATCGCGACCCCGAGAATCACGAGCCGCGTCGCGCTGCGCAGCAGGAGTTGGTAGCCCCACGAACTCGTGATGTCGAAGCCGAACTGGTAGTTGACCGCCTCGTTGATCGTGCGGACGATGGAGTCGGGGGCGGAGGCGAGCCCCAAGAGCTTGGAGTCGAACGCGGGTCGAGGCGTCTCGCCGCTTCGCCGCGGGCGATACAGATAGAGAATCAGGTTGAGGGCAATCTCCGCCGCGATCACTCCCGCACAGATGGCGATCCCGAAGGCGACCCCCTCAAGAACGGCAGGCTTGCGAAAGACCTGGAAGACAATCCCGACGGCGATCGCCGAGAGCACGATGGAGATCCCCACCATCGCCCCTGCCCCTCCGCGCAGGTTCTGCCAGGCGGCCTGCCGGGCCATCCCCGCGACGAACCGCGAGAAGATGAATGTGGCAAGCCCTCCGGCGACGCACACAGCCAGCTGCCACCCCGAATGTCCGCCGATCAGAAACGTCGTGGCGTTCCCGGCCTTGTCATCAAGTCGCACCAACCAGTTCAGTGTCGCCCAGCAGAACACGCCGAGCATGAGCGCAACGAGCAGGCTGCTCACCGGCATCAGCCACTGGTGCATCAGTCGAAGGCGGTGCGCCGCGGCCTGGGTGACCTCGCGATCGCCTTCGAAGACGCTGGTTGCTCCGTGCCGCTGGGCCTCGACTTCCTCGTTCTCGAGCGCCTCGATCCGCTCCAGACGGTGCTGATGAAACACGACCACGAGCGAGAGCCAGACGAGGACGCCGCAAAGGACATACACCGATGCGATCAGGAGCGAAGTGTCACCGACCGCCCGCCCAAAGACGAGGAGGAAGATGCCGACAGCGGCTTGCAAGAGCAGGCCGAAGCCACACACGCGCGTCGCTTGCTGATAGACGAAATGGTCTTGGGTCATCTGGGGCCTTTGGGGGCTCGTGGAGTCGCGAGTCAGTCGATCGTATGGGGTTTTCGAGGGGGCTGCCTCGTTGAGGGTACGACCCCACCCATGCCCGGGTTCGCTACCCTTGCCCTCTGAGTCCATGGTCTTCCTCGAGCAGTTCCTCACGATCGCGCGGAACACCTTTCTGGAGTGCGTCCGACAACCCATCACGCTGATTGTCGTGGGGGCGGCGACGCTCTTGGTGTTCCTGAGCAACCAGTTCGCCGCATTCACCATGAGTGACGATCAGCGGATGTATGTCGACATCGGCCTCTCCACGATCTTCATGGCTGGGGCGCTCTTGGCGGCGTTTCTGGCCACGAGCGTCATCGATGAAGAGATCACCAATCGAACGGTCCTGACGGTCGTGTCGAAACCTGTGGCTCGGGCGACATTCATCGTGGGCAAGTACGCCGGAGTCGTGGTGGCCCTCTTGGCGTCGATCGCCCTCCCCGCGATGGCGTTCTTCCTCGTCGAAGTTCACGGCGTCATCCAGACCGCGGCGACACCGGTGGGATGGCCCTGCGTGCTCTTCGGCGTGGCGGCGGCCGTCCTGACGATCGCCACCGCGACGTGGTGCAACTATTTCTATGGGCGGAACTTTGGGGCGGTGACCGTGCTGCTCGGTGGGCCGCTTCTGCTTGTGGCCTATGGCTTCAGCCTCCTCTTCGATCCTCAGTGGAATGTGATCGAGATCGCGACGGAGTTTCGCCTTGAATTGTGGGCCGCGGTCCTGCTGATGGCGATGGCACTCTCGGTCCTCGCCGCCGTCGCGATCGCGGTGAGCACGCGGCTCGGCCGCGTCTTGACGCTCAGTGCCACCCTCGCGACGCTGCTCATCGGGCTTCTCTCGGACTGGATCATTGGTCGACGGCTCCACGCCATCGAGCAGGCCATTGCCGTGCGCGAGGCGGCCGGGACCACGGCGACGGGGGCGGACCTCTTCGAACTCTCGGCAATGAAGACGGCGTACGCGATCGTCCCAAACTTTCAGGTCTTCTGGGTGGTCGATGCCGTCAATCAGGCTCAGCAGATTCCGCTCGAGTACTTCGGGCGGGTGATGGCATATGGGGCGCTGATGGTGTGCGCGGCGCTCGCGCTCGCCATCGCCCTCTTCCAGCGCCGCGAAGTCGGTTGAGCCCGGCCTACCTCAGTTGCCGGCCGCGCCTTGTGCCGCCTGCATCTCCTTGATCTGCTTGCGCATCTCCTTGATCTCCAGCTCGAGCTGCTCGATGGCACGCTCGCCGACATTGAGCTCGTAGATCATGGCGGGCTTTGCCTTCTTGAACCAGTCGATGATCTTCTGGGTGTTGCGGATGCGCGCCTGGAGGAACGCGATGCCGCCCCCGGACGTCCCTTCGATTTCGCGCTTCTGGATCAAGAGAGGCACTTCGTCGTGCGCTCCCTTGATGAGTTTCTGCCACTTCGCCGCGATCTTCTTGCCGGCGTCATTGATCTGGAACTTCTCGGTGTCATCGACTCCGAGCGCGAGGAACAGTTCCTGCTCGGTCGCCGCAGTCCCTTCAGAAAACCCAGAGTGCTCCGCCGTCGCCGCGCTGAAGTCGAGGTTCTCGTGGTTGTCGGAGAGCTTGAACTCGTGTGTGTAGTCGTTGTAGAAGGTGACCTTCCCTGTCTTGGGGTCCTTCTCGTAAGAGAGTTCGACGGCCGAGTGCACCATCGCCGGGCCGATCTTCGGATCGCGTCCCCCCAATGCGCACGCTTCGGCGACTCGCGCCTTCCAGTCCTCACGCACGGCAGCGACCTCCGTCTGCCCGGAAAGCATGGTGATCGAGCCGAGGGCCGCCTCAGGCATGAAGTAGATCTCGTCGGCGCAGAGTGCAGTGAATGCCCCTCCCGAGATCGCCTTCTCGACCCACGCCACGAGTCGGTGCTGCTGCTTGATCCGGCTCAGGGATTCGCTGATCTTGTCACCCTCGATCACGAGTCCGCCGTTGGAATTCACCCGGATCACGATGATTTGCCCTGGTCCAAAAGTGTCTGCGAGCTTCGCCACTTCCTCCATCTCTTCGTGCCGCAGCCCGACGCCGACCATGCCGTCGAGGGGAAGGACGAAGACCTGCGTCTTCTTGGCGACCACATCGGCAGCGGCTCCGGGAGGAGTCGTATCCGACTTGGCGCCCGACTTGGACTGCGTTCCGGCCGGTTTCGCGGTCGTCGCCGGACTCTTCGGCGCCGCGGGTTTCGTCTGGGCAAACGCGGCGGGGCCAGAGGCGAGTGCGGCGAGGCAAGCAACGATGGTCAGTCTGTACTTCATGGTGATGGAGAGGTGTGTCAGGCTTGTCATGCGTGTCACTCTGGTCATGCAGGTCATGCGGGTCATGCAAGCGCTCAGCCGCCGGCGCCGAGGCCGGGGCCTGTGGGGCCCTTGCCGGAGCCTCCGGTGCCGGTCGGCGCGGACTTCGAGAGCCCGCGGATCCGTTCCTTGATTCGCTCGAGTTCGACCTCGATTTGCAACTTGCCCGCGCCGAACGAGCGGGCGCGCATGGCCACGGCGGGGTACTTCTTGAACAGCGCGAGGACCTTCTCGAGGATGGTGCGCGCCTGGCTCAGGTACCGCTTCTCATCCTTGCCAACGGCATTCCCCATCGCCTCCTCGAACGACTCCATGGACTTTCGCGCCTCTTCGAGCGCCTTGCGC
This sequence comes from Planctomycetaceae bacterium, assembly GCA_947441435.1. GTDB lineage: Bacteria > Planctomycetota > Phycisphaerae > Phycisphaerales > SM1A02 > F1-60-MAGs104. The sequence goes on along the minus strand of CANETX010000006.1, from coordinate 5,890 downwards.
CAACCGTCGATGTAGGCCTTCACGAGGACTTCGCCGTCCTTGTCCATGCGGTCGAACTCGCGGACCCCACGCTGGAACATGAGGTCTTCCAACATGGCGCCATCCTCGTCAGCGACGGTGCCGTCGGAGAGCCCGAGTTCCTCGGCGGACTGCGCATCGAATCCGGCGACTCGGTCCTTGACGTTGTCGACGATCCATGCCCCCTTGTCGTTGTCGGCCCAAACGATTTCTCGCCCGCGGAAGGTCGCGCTCAGGAATTTCTCGGGACGCATCATGGCGAGACCGATCACATCGGGATATCCGCCCGACACGAGGAACCCGTTGCAGATGCCGACGAACGCCTCTTGGAACTTCGCGCGCACTTCCGTGTCCTCGACTTGGGTCCGCTCCTGAATGCGGTTGAGCCCCGCGAGTCGCGCCCGGCTGGTCATGTACATGTCGGGCCAGTAGAGCCCGAGGAGCGCGCCGTAGCCGACCGCATCACGGATCACCATCACCTGTTCGGCGCCTGCTTGCTTGACGGCTTCCTTCAGCTTGCGCATCCCGTCGCGCATCGAGTCATCCTCGAAGATTCCGCGCTCCGTCGGATCGTCTCCCATGTAGGCCACCTGATCGACGTCCGCCGAGTGAAGGACGTAGACCACGATGTCGGGATGCTTCTCGGCGATGTCCGCCGCGACCTTTTCGTAGACCGAGGGATGGATATCGAGTCCGAATTGGCCGGTGCCGGGGAATCCCATCGGGACGACGTAGACCGACTTGGGCTGCTCTCCCGATGCAATCGGGGGTGGGACCGCCGCAGGTGTCGCCGCAGGTTTGGCCGGAGGAGTCGTGCCGGGCTTGGTTGACGCGGGCTTCGCTGTCGCAGGCTTCCCTTCCGGCCGAGCTGCCGGCTTTGCTGCCGGAGGGGTTGCAGATGGCTTCGATTGAATCGCCCATACCTGGGTCGATCCAGCAGAGAGCGTGGCGGCCGTCACCAGTGCTGACAGGAGGAGATTCATGGCGGCAAGATCATAGTCGCGCGGGCCCGCGCGCCTCCTTTGCCGTCCTCAGTTTTTTACGTCCGCCAAGCGACTTCGCGCACGAATGTGCGCCTCCTCGCGGGTCACGACCTGTCCCTCGAGTTGCGCGTCGTAGAGCGAGTCGAGGAGTTCCTTGAAGAGTGGTCCGGGGACCGCACCCATCGCAATGAGATCGTGGCCGGTCACGAAGGGATCTGGTGCCACGCCGCCGTGGGACCCCTCCAGCGACTCGACCTCGGCGCGCACTTCTCGGCCGCGGTCGGGATTCGCGGCAGCCGCGATCGCGAGGCTTGCGGCGAATGTGGATTGCGCGGCGAGCCTCTTGCGTGCGCTGACGGTGGATGCGTCCCAACTCGCGTCAATCGCGGCGACTGACTCCAGTGTCGACGTGAAGTCGTCGCGTTCGCGATTGGAGAGCATGAGTGCGCGATGCCACGCGCCGGATCCTGCGGGCGGAGTCCGACCCGCGCGGTCGAGCCGCCACGCGGCCAGCGCCGCGAAGAACGGCGTCACCTCCCCAACTCCCGAGAGTCGCACGAGCGGACCCGTCGAGTTCGACTCGCCGAGGCATCCGGCGTCAAGCCCCCATCGCTCGATGAGTTCGGCGGCAACGCTGCGCGATGGATGATCCATCATGCGCCTGAATTCCACGCCGACGCGCTCGCGGCTCACTCCCGCGAGATCAGGGGCGTACTTGACGACGGCTGCCTCCGTCACGGGATCCACCTTGAGGGAGAACCGCGCCGCGAACCGCGCGGCGCGCAGTGTGCGCAGGCGATCCTCCTGCATCCGTCGGTCGGGATCGTCGATGGCGCGAAGAAGTCCTGCGGCGAGATCGGCCTGCCCACCAACAAAGTCGATGACCTTGCCAGTGCGGGGATCCTCGAAGAGACCGTTGATCGAGAAGTCGCGTCGTCGGGCATCCGCTTCGGCCGAACTGAAGGTGACATGGGAGGGCCGACGACCGTCGGTGTACTCGCCCTCCGAACGGAAGGTCGCGACCTCGATCGTCCGTCCGCCGAGTCGGATTAGGTTCACGCCGAAACTCTCGCCGACTCCGCGCGAGGAACGAAAGACCGCCCGAATCTCCTCGGGGGTCGCGCTCGTGGCGATGTCGTAGTCGGCGGGCTCCAACTTGAGCAGGGCGTCGCGAACGCATCCCCCTGCGAAGTAGGCGACATGTCCACGATCGGCGAGACGGCCCGCGACGGCGCAGGCGGCTTCCCGCGGCGAGAGGTCTCGCCTTGCGCCACCGCCATCCGCACCATCGGGGGTGCGCCTCACGAGAGCCATGGATCGACCTCGCCCAATTGGTCCCCGGAACCGGCTCTGTCAGCGAGTCTCGCTCGGCACTGGCGCATGAGCGAGTCGACGCGGTCTCGCAGCGAGGCAAGACCTGCCGCCGGGTCGACGAGGAGCCGTTCCACTTCGTTCGGGGGAATCGCCGGGCCGATGATCGCCCAGACTCGTCCCCGCCACGCCGGATACTTCTGGCTGCGTGGCCACGCCGCAAAGGCGCCATCGACCCCCATCGGGACGATCGAGGCGTTGCTCTTGCGCAGCAGGAACTCGATCCCTCTTTGGAAAGCCTTGACTTCACCGTCATCGGAGCGCCTCCCCTCGGGATAGAGAAGCACAGTGCGCCCCGCCAACAACTCGTCGAGCGCCGCGCGAAGCGAGTCGCGATTGGCCCCCTGCTCGCGCACGCTGATGCAGCCGACTTCCTTCAGGAACCATCCGAGGAGCGGGATGCGAAAGAGGGACTCCTTGGCCATCGGTCTCGGGGCGCGGGCGGTGGCCGCAACGCCGTGAATCATCGGGTCAAGAAGGGACTGATGATTCGCGACGAAGATGACGGGACCGGTCGTGGGGATGTGCTCGCGTCCCTCGATCCTCAGGCCGTATCGCCACGCGAGTGCCGCCTGGCAGAACGCGACGCCGAGATCCCAGAGGAGCATCCGACGGTGGGTGCAGCCCGGAGCGCGGGCATGGTGGTCGAACACCACCGTCAACGAGAGCCCCCGCAGCCGCAGCCCACTGACAAGCAGGGGAGCCGCGCGCGGACAGCCCGCTCGAGTTCGTCAACGACCTCCGCGAACGAGAGATCGCTGGTGTCGAGACAGACCGCGCCGACGGGACAAGCAAGGGGACCCTCCGCTCGGCCGCGGTCGGATGCGTCACGGGCGATGATGTCGGCAAGGACCGTGGCGAACTCGACTGCGACACCACTGGCCGTCAACTCATCCGCCCGGCGCCTGGCCCGCGTCTCGGGACGCGCGTCAAGCCAAATCCGCAGCGCGGCCGTCGGAAAGACGACCGTCCCCTGATCCCGCCCCTCGGTGATCAGCCGCGCGTGCATCGCCGCGACCGCGCGCTGCGCGTCGACCATGCGCACCCTCACCTCGTGGTGGGAGGCAATGCGCGAAACGATGCCAGTGATGTCCACCTGTCGGATGCGCTGTCCGACATCTCGTCCATCAAGCGTGATCGCCGGCGGCCGCGAGGAGAAGTCGACGTCGATGTGACTGGCATCCATCACCCGGGCGAGACCCGCACCATCGTTCTCGGAGACTCCGCGCTCGATCGCGAGGAGCGCGACCGCCCGATACATCGCCCCCGTGTCGAGCATGTCGAAGCCGAGCCGCTGCGACAGCGCCGCCGCAGCCGAAGACTTGCCGGTTCCGGCGGGGCCATCGATGGTGACGATGACCGACGCGCTCATGTGACGGGATCCTCGCGGCCCGTGAGCTGCCAGAGGCGATCGCGCGCCTTCTCGATGCCCGCGACCCAATTGGTCTTCCCTTCCCAATTGATCGCAAACTTGTTGGTGTAGCCGTACTGGATGAGTCCTTCGACGTACCCATCGAGGTCCCACTTGGTGTGGACTCCGTCCTTGTCAAAGCCTGCGATCGACACTTCGATCGCACCGGCGTACGGCGCGAGCCGCCGCAGCGCATCGAGACCCTCGCCGGTCGCTGCTGCATGCGCGAAACTCGGCATCGCTCCGATGTGGAATCCGCCGATCTTCTTGATGGTCTCGACGAGAAGCGTCGAATCGCCGGCGGGGTCGGCCATTGGTCGAAGGAGAAGGTCGATGTCCTGGGCCTGCACCGAATGGAGCGCGGCCTTGATCGTCGCGACGACTCGGTCGGAGGACTCCACGGTCAGGAGCGGCCGAATCGCAACTTCGCTGCACCCGAGCAGCTTGGCCGCACGCATGAGTGCGTGCAGCGTCTTGGCCGCACCATCGCCCTCCAACATGAAGTCGATCGGAGCGTCCTGAATCAGTGTGAGGCAGGGGCAGTGGGCGCGGTCCGCTTCGTCCCGGAACTTTTCAAGGTCGGTCGCGGGGCGGCCCCGCACGAGTTCAACCGGAATGATGAGTCCGCGCAGTTCCAATTCCTCGGCGGTGAATCGCGGGATGTCGAAGAAGGCGAGCGGCTCACCCTTCCTTGGCAGCGGCGACAGCGTGCAGCCGGCGCAAAGTGAAAGGAGGATCGAACTGCTCATAGATGACCCGAGGTCTCGCTCGCCTGAGGATATCAGGGCGCTATGATCCCACTCCCCCACAAGGAGTTTTCGCCCCATGGCCAGCCCCGCCAATCTGAAATTCACCGAGTCGCATGAGTGGTTCCGGGTCGAAGGCGACACCGTCACTGTCGGCATCACCCAGTTCGCAGCCAACGAACTGACTGATGTCACCTACGTCCAGATGAAGCCCGCGGGGACGGCGGTCGCAGCCGGAGGAAGCCTCGGCGAAGTCGAGAGCGTCAAGACCACAAGCGACGTCTACAGCGCCGTGGGCGGCTCGATCGTCGAAATCAACACCGCGCTCGCCTCCGATGCCTCGCTCGTCAACTCCGATCCGTTCGGGAAGGGGTGGCTCGTGAAGGTCAAGGCGACGGATTTGTCGCGGCTGGCCGGGCTCATGGACGCCTCGACGTATGACTCCAAGCACCGGGTCCACTGATCCATCGATTCGGATCCGTGGGGTTGAAAAGAGATTTGTCACTCGCGGGGGGAGTGGACCGCGCCGCGGCGTCGAGGCGCTGCGGGGAGTCGACCTCACGATCGAGGAACCGGGCTTCTATGCGATCATGGGTCGTTCGGGCAGCGGGAAGAGCACCCTTCTTCACCTGATGGCGGCGCTCGATCGCCCCGACGCCGGAGAGATCTGGGTGTCCGGCCAAGGGGTTCACGCGATGGATGAAGCGGCCCTCGTGCGCTATCGAAGGCGCTCGATCGGAATTGTCTTTCAGCAGTTCAATCTGCTGCCCACGCTCGATGCCTTGGGGAACGCGATCCTTCCTGGGGTCCTCGATGGGCGTGCGCGGGCCGAAGTGATCCCGCGCGGACTCGCGCTTCTCGAGGAACTCGGCGTTGGCGAGCGCGTGCATCATCGGCCCGAGGCCCTCTCCGGCGGGGAACAGCAGCGCGTGGCGATTGCACGCGCCCTTCTCTTCGAACCTCCCGTGCTGTTGGCGGACGAACCCACCGGCAGCCTTGACTCTGCGTCGAGCGAAACGCTGTGGGGAGTGCTCGAAGACATTGCCCGGCGCCGCCAGATCATCGCGCTCATGGTGACCCACGAGCCGCTCGCCGCCGCCCACTGCCGCAAGACGTTCGTTCTCAAGGACGGGAGAGTCGTCGGAGCATTCGACAGCCATGGCCTCGATCCAACCAGTCTGGCATCTCGCGCGTCTGAGCTTCTCGGGTAGACCGGGACGCTCGCTGCTTGTGGCGTTCGCCGTGTGCGTCGCTTCGGCGCTCATTGTCGCCATGAGTTGCGCAATCGAGACCGCGGTCGACAATGTTCGATCGCGGATGGAGCGGCTGATTGGCGAGTCCGATGCGCGGATCGTGCATCG
>CANETX010000005.1 GCA_947441435.1 Planctomycetaceae bacterium | reverse complement strand
TAGTCCCAAGAGTTCACCCCGATTGTGTGGCGAAACGTCCCTTCAAGGGCGGTTTGGCCACACATCTGCGCTCAGGCGCGCGGCGCCGAGCAGAGCGTTCCCCAGTCGTCGACATAGCCGTGCTCGGTGATGACCTGCAGCAGCGCAGGCAGAAGCGCCGCGAGCGCTCGGCGTGAACGCGCGACCGCTTCACGGTTTTGAGCACCGCCGTAACTCGCCGCGCCGAGCGTCAGCTGCCTGACTGTGAGACCTGCGCGTTCGAGGATTCCCGCGAGGCGCAGTGCCCCATCCTCAGGAGGTGCGGCCAACGGTGCCGCGGACGGCGCGCGCGTTTCTGATCCCCCCGCTTGCTCGCTCGCCAAGGCCGCCTTCAAGCCGAGCCCGAACGCTCGTGTGAGATACGGGTCGTTCCACATCGCCATCGCCTCGCCCGCGAGCGTGTGCAGCACAGAGGTGAGAGTGCCATCACGATCCCACTGCACGATCTGCCTTGAGAAGGAGAGCGAAGCCTCGCGATCGGCGAGCGGCTGCTGCGTGACCGCGCTCACCCGCGAGAAGAGAGCCGATGCCGCCGCCCACCATTCGATGAGTGCCGTGTCCGCGTCGGCATCGCCTCGCGACTCGGCCTTCTCCATCCATGTGAGCGACCGATGGACCCGGATCCGCACATCTTCGTAGAGATGCGCCTCGGCGTAGGAGTCGCGGCGCTCCTTCCAGGGTGCGCGCAAGAGCGCCGCAGTCATCTGCGGGAGATGGGTGGGAGATCGTGCGGCGGGTGCGTCACTCATGTTTGCGGCTCCTCGGCGGGATGAGGAGAGTCTCCCATGGCGGACGGTGCCTCGCCACCCTCGCGGCGATCCACCATCCAAGCGCGGCTCCCGCGAGGCCGAGGACGAGGTTTGCGCACGCGATCAGCGCAAAGAGCCACGCACTTGATCGTGCCGCGCCGACGAGATCGGTCGCCAGTGCGCTCATCGAGGTGAGCCCCCCTGCGAACCCGAGGATCGTCGCACGCTCGAGGAGCAGTCGATGGAGAGGCGATCGCAGCGGTGCACCATCGGCACCGACCGCGTGGAGCCATCGGAACGCAATCCCCGCGACCGTGCTGCCCGCGACATTGGCGACGAGTGTTGCCGTCCACATCGGCTGTCCCGATCCGAGGGCCGCAAGATCTAGCCATGTCCGCAGGGCGCAGCCCACCATCGCCCCGACGAAGATGAGGGCGAATCCCCGCAGGTAGTGCGGCACTCGCCGATCCGGAAGCGCGGCCGCCCACTTGCCGCCGCCATCGGCCGGCCCGTTGCCTGCGCGCCGCCTCGACATCCACATCGCGAGCGTCTCGATGGCAAATGCACTGAAGGTTGTGAACCCGCCTAGCGCCCCCGCGACGACGAGCGCCCACTCGGTCGTGCCCACCGCCAAGGCCATGCACGGAATCGCGATGGCGCAACCGACGATGTTGACGGCAAGGGTCGCACGCCAACTCGCGTGCCCGCGTGCCACCACCTCGTCGCGGACGACGACCCGCACGCAAGAGCCGATGCCACCGCCAATCGCGGCCAGCAGCACGAGATGCAGAGTCAGGTTTTCGGTTGAGAGGTCCGCCACTCAGACGGAAAAGTACTTGGCCTGCGGATGATGTGCGACGATGGCGCTCGTCGACTGCTCCGGGTCGATCTGATAGTTCTCCGTGAGCGTGCAGCCGATGCGTCCGGGCTCAAGGAGCGCGAAGAGCTTGGCCTGATCGGCCATCTCCGGGCAGGCGGGATATCCGAAGGAGAATCGACTCCCTCGATATCGCTGCTGGAACAGGCGCTCGACGGAAGGATCGTCCTCGTGAGCGAACCCAAGTTCGGCGCGGATGCGCTTGTGCCAGAGTTCGGCCAGCGCCTCAGCGCACTCGACGCCCATCCCGTGGAGGTAGAGGTACTCGGTGTACTCGTCGCGCTCGAAGAGGGCACGCGCGCGGGTGGACGCCTCGGTTCCCATGGTGACGCAGGTGAGCGCGAAGACATCGCGGCGGCCCGACGCGAGCGGCAGGTAGAAGTCTGCGATCGCGATTCCTCGCCCGCTCTTCTGCCGCGGGAAGGTGAATCGCTCGACTTCGCGGTGCTGGTCGACAGGATCGAACACGACAACATCGTTGCCGTCGCTGTTGCAGGGGAAATAGCCCCAGACAACCGCAGGCCGGAGGATCTTCTCGCGACGGCACTCGACCTTGAGCCGTTCGAACGCGGGCTCCACCTCAGTTGCCAGCAGCTCTGCGTACGCCGCGTCATCCATCGCGCCGCGCTTGAACCCCCACTGCCCCCTGAACAGCGCGATCTTGTTCACATAGGGATAGAGGAGGTCGAGGTCGATGCGCTCGGCGAGGCGCGATCCCCAGAAGGGCGGATCGGGGATCGGATTGTCGCGCACCAGAACGGCGGGAGCGGCAGTCGGCGGATCCGACGCGGTGGCGGTACCGGCGGTTCCGCAGGCCGCTCCCTGACGAAGTGCGCTTGCCTTCGACCGCGCCTCGGTGGCGGCACGACGGGCTTCGCGCGCTTCGATCGCGCGGTCGAGTGTCGCAAGCGTCGCCGATGACAGCGCATCGCACACCGCGAGTCCCTCAAACGCATCGCGACCGTAGTAGAGAGGACCCCGATAGAGCTTGCGCAGATGCCCTTCGGCGTAGTGCCGCGTGAGCGCCGCACCACCAAGCATCACGGGCACGGTGATCTCTTGCCGATTGAGTTCGCGCAGGCTCTCTTCCATGACCGTCACGCTCTTGACGAGCAATCCGCTCATGCCGATGGCGTCCGCGCCGGTCTCGCGCCATGCCTCGAGGATCTTGGCCAGCGGCTGCTTGATCCCCAGATTGTGAACTTTGTAGCCGTTGTTCGAGAGGATGATGTCGACGAGGTTCTTGCCGATGTCGTGGACATCCCCCTGGACGGTCGCGAGGACGACTGTTCCCTTGGGCTTGGCGTCGACTCCCGCCTTGGCCATGTGCGGTTCAAGGTGCGAGACGGCGCGCTTCATCACTGTCGCACTCTGAAGGACGAAGGGAAGTTGCATGGACCCCGCGCCGAAGAGTTCGCCGACCACCTTCATTCCCGCGAGGAGGTGATCGTTGATGATCGTGAGCGGCGGATAGATCGTGAGCGCCTCGTCGAGCGTCTCGCCAAGCCCCTTCTGTTCGCCATCGATGATGTGCCGCTGCAGCCGATCTTCGACGGAGAGCGACGCAAGCGGAGCGGCTGCGGGAGCCGATCCTGCGGCAGCGTCGGGGAAGAGAGAGATGAAGTGCAGGAGCGGGTCGAATTCCTCGGGCTTGCCTTCGGGGCGCTGGACGCCGCGGCGATCGAAGATGAGCCACTCCGCCGCCTCCCACTGTTCGCGGGGGATCTTCCCCTCGGGGAGGATCTTCGAGGCGTGGAGGATCGCAGCGGTCAGTCCGCGCGAGCGCGCTTCATGGAGGAAGACGCTGTTGAGGACGGCGCGAGCAGTTGGCTTCAGGCCAAACGAGATGTTCGAGAGCCCGAGGATCACGCCACAGCGCGGGAACGCCTCGGAAATGAGGCGGATCCCTTCAAGCGTCTCGAGGCCGAGTCGCCGATCCTCGTCGTTGCCGGTGGCGATCGTGAAGGTGAGCGGATCCCAGAAGAGATCGCACTCGTCGAGCCCCCACTTCCGCGTGAAGAGATCGTGGATCCGCGTGGCGATGGCCAGTTTGCGCACGGCGGTCTTGGCCATCCCCGCCTGCGGGTCCTCATCGATCGTCAGCGCGACGCACGCGGCCCCGTAGCGCTTGAGCAGCGGGCAGACCTGGTTCATCCGCTCCTCGCCATCTTCGAGATTGATCGAGTTGACGATGCAGCGCCCGGGTGCCGCCTGCAGGCCGGCCTCCAGGACATCCGCCTGCGTCGAGTCGATCATCAAGGGGGCGTTCACTTGCGTTGCGAACCTCGCGATCGTGTTCGCCATGTCTGTGACGCCGTTGCGACCGACGAAGTCGACGCACACATCGAGCACGTGCGATCCGTCGCGCACCTCCTCCTTGGCCATCGAGCCGAGGCCGTCCCAATCTTCCGCATCGAGCAGGGTCTTGAACTTTCGCGATCCGTTGGCGTTGGTGCGCTCGGCCACGATCAGGAACGAACTCTCCTGCCGGAACTCCGTGGCGGTGTAGAGGCTCGAACATCCCGGCGGAGGAGACTGGGAGGTCCGCCGCGACGCTCGCGTTGCCAGCGGGACCGCTTCGCGCAGCGCCTCGATATGCGCAGTCGTCGTGCCGCAGCATCCGCCGACGATTTCGGCCCGGCTCTCCTCGAGGAAGCGTCGCATGGCGATCGTGAAGTCAGCGGGACGCAGCGGGTACTCCGTGCGACCCTCGACGAGGATCGGCAGTCCGGCGTTGGGAATCACCGAAAACGGGCGGTCCCAGTGCTTGGAGAGGAAGTCGACATGCGGTGCCATCTCGACCGGCCCGGTCGCGCAGTTGATCCCCAGCGAAGCGATCGGGAAGGGTTGCAGCGCGTTCACGACTGCTGTCATGTCTGAGCCGACGAGAGTTGTTCCACTCGTCTCCATGGTGACGGAGACGAGGACAGGAATATCGCGCACCGACTTCCCCGCGTGTTCGATCGCCTCCAGACACGCCGTGACGGCACACTTGATCTGGAGGAGATCCTGGCAGGTCTCGATGATGAGGCAATCGACCCCGCCCTCGATCAGCCCCGACGCCTGTTCGCGGTAGGAGGCGAGCATCGTCGCCCACGAAGTCTGCCCAAGCGTGATGAGTTTCGTCCCCGGACCCATTGACCCCGCCACGAATCGCGGGCGACCCGGAGTCGCGTGTCGATCGCACGCCGCGCGCGCGATGCGGGCGGCGGTCACATTCAGTTCCCGCGCCCAAGAGGCCATCTCTGCATCGAACTCGGCTGCGACGAGTCGATTGGAACCGAAGGTGTCGGTCTCGACGACATCCGCGCCAACCGCAAGGAATCCTTCGTGGATCCGCCCGATCAGGTCCGGACGCGAACGCACCAGAATGTCCGTGCAGTTCTCGCGGCCGAGCCAGTCCTCGCTGCGGCAATCGGCGCAGGCATGGATGGAGGTCCCCATCGCCCCGTCGAAGAGGAGCGTGCGCCGATCAAGTTCGCCGAGAAACGTTGCCACAGGGGGAGCGTAACGGGGGAACCCCCCTCATTCAACCGTTCATCCGCATGAACGGATGGATTCCCGCCCCCCACTTTTCAAGGCTCTGCGATACTTCGGCAATGACTCGCGCGCTTCCTGTGTTCCTTGCCATCTCGCTCCTCGGTTGGAGTTGCACCACTCCCCCCGCAGCCACACCACCCAAGAGCCCCCCGCAAGGCTCGCTCGCCGAGATGAATGGCGATGTGTTCGATCAAGTCTGGGTCGTGATTCGCGATACGCACCCCGACCCTTCCATCAATCTCGGCACATGGAACGATGTGCGGCTGCGATTCCGTGCGCAGGCGGTTCAGTCGCACAACGACGCGGAACTGCGCGCCACGCTCGACGACATGATCGAGACGCTTGGCGAGAGCCACTTCGCGATCATCCCAAGTGCGGTGTCCGGTACCGCTGAAGCGAGCGGCGGTTGGTCAGGAATGACGCTGCAGATCATCGACGGCCAAGCAATCGTCACGCACGTCGCTCCGGGAAGCCCCGCCTCCGCTGCACAGATCAAGACGGGATGGGAGATCACGCAGTCCGAAGGGGACTCCGTCGGAGCAATCCTCGTTCCCTTCGGCGAGCCGCGAACTTCGCTCGAACGGCTCTCCCGCGAACGCGCGCTCGCCGGATTCCTCGGCGGCCGTCCAGGGATGACGCCGACCTACACCTTCGTCGACAGTGGCGGCGCCACACACACGACGCATCTCACCTTCGAGGATCCCCCGGGGGAGGCGGTGACGCTCGGCAATCTCCCGCCATTTCCTGCCGACCTCGAATCGAAATGGCTCTCCACAGCGGAGATCGCCGCGCTCGGACTTGATCCCACCGCCTGCGACCGCATCGGCTACCTCCGCTTCTCCGTCTGGATGACCCCACTCGCTGCGCGGATCGACGATGCCCTCTTTGGATTCCGCGGCGCGGACGGAATTGTGATCGACCTCCGCGGAAATCCCGGCGGCCTCGGGTTCATGGCCACCGGAGTCGCGGGCCACTTTCTTGCTGAGCCCACTTCGCTCGGAACGATGCGCACCCGCGATTCGGAACTCAGCTTCAAGACCAATCCGCGGATCGTTGATCGGACCGGGAACACCGTCGGCACATTCGGTGGACCGCTCGCTCTCCTCATCGATGCGCACACCGGAAGCACCTCGGAGATTTTCGCGGCAGGTCTCGTCGACGCAAAGCGCGCCGAGTGCTTCGGCAGGACTTCCGCTGGGGCTGCCCTTCCCGCGACGACGCACACGCTCAAGAATGGTGATGTCCTCCTCCACGCCATCGGAGACTTTCGCACTCCGTCGGGAGTCTCCGTCGAGGGGGCAGGCGTCTCGCAGTCCGTGGGATCCGCTCCCGCGCGCGCGGATTACACTGCTTCACCCGACCCAGAACTGCGCGATGCCCTCGCGTGGATCGAGCAACACCGAAGGAAACCCACTCAATGACACCCACGAATTCCCTCCGACATGGGCAGATCATCTGCGTGACCCTCGCCACGCTTCTCTGCGTGCAGGCCTCGTTGGCGCAGGCCCCCGCCGCCGCCCCCGCCGCCGCACCGACCGGCACCGCCCCCGCGAAAGCGCTCCCATCGGCGAAGGAGATCTTCGCACATGCCATCGCAGCCGCGGGCGGGGCGGATCTCCTCCGTCAGCAAACCTCGCGCTTGCAGGTCGGCACCATCGAGATGCCCGCGCAGAAGTTGTCGGGCACGATTGTCACACGCACGGTGTCACCCGACTACATGCTCGTCGAGACGGAGATTCCCGGCTTCGGCAAGATCATGCAGGGAGTCAACAAGTCCATCGGCTGGTCAATCGACCCCATGCGCGGCCCCGCTCTCATGACGGACGCGGAGTTGGCGCCAGTCGCCCGCGACGCCAGCATCGAGTCGGAACTTGACCCGGCGCTCGACTACGACACCGTCGAGGTCGTCGGGGAGGTTGCGTTCAGGGGAACCCCCTCCTACAAGCTGAAGTTCACCAAGGCATCGGGAGGCACCACCAAGTACTACAGCGTCGAATCGGGCCATCTCATCGGTTCGGAAGACTCCGTCGAGACTGGGTTCGGCCGAATGGATGTCTCCACCGTCTTCAAGGACTTCAAGACCTTCTCGGGACGCACCCTCGCCTCCGTGCAGGAGAACTCGACGATGGGCCAGCTGCAGCGCGTCACGATCACCTCGATCGACTTCGCGCCGATCGCGCCAGGGACCTTCGACTTGCCCAAGGAAATCAAGGCACTCGTTGATGCGCGGTCGGCCAAGCCCGCGACCCCATCACCGTCGCCAACTCCCGCATCGGGCGCCGCTGTGCCACCCGCAAAGGCACCGCCCACCAAGTGAGTTCGCACGCCATCAACGGCCGATCCACTTCTGCCGTCTCCTTGCGCGGAGTCGGCAAGCGCTTCGGCGCAGTCGATGCTGTGCGAAGGCTCGACCTCGAAGTGGGTCGAGGCCAACTCGTCGGCCTTCTTGGTCCCAACGGCGCAGGCAAGTCGACGGCGATCCGGATGGTGATGTCGCTGATCCGACCCGATCAGGGTGAACTCCAGGTGCTCGGCGGCGACGCGCTCGACATGAAGGACCGCATCGGATACCTCCCCGAGGAGCGCGGCGTCTACCGTCGCATGCGCGTCGGGGAGTTCCTGATCTACATGGGTCGGCTGAAGGGACTGCCCCAACTCGGACTCGCCAAGCGCGTCGAACAGTGGCTTGAGCGCATCGAACTGCCGGGGGTCTTCCGCTCTCGCTGCCAGGAACTCTCCAAGGGCATGCAGCAGAAGGTCCAGTTCATCAGCGCCGTCCTCCACGAACCCGATCTCATAGTCCTCGACGAACCCTTCTCGGGGCTCGACCCCGTGAACGCGCGCGTGCTCATCGATGCCGTGCGCGAACTCCACGCTCAGGGGCGCACGATCTTCCTCTCCACCCATCAGATGGCACAGGCCGAGCAGCTCTGTCAACGCGTGGTCCTCATCAATCGCGGCGAGAAGATCCTCGACGCCGCCACCGAGAGCGTGCTCGCCCAATACTCCCCGCGTGCCATCGAGATCGTGCCGCTCGGGAGTGTGGACGAGGCGCGCCTGACGGCAGCGACGCTCGCGGGAATCGAGGCGGTCCGTCCTGGATCCCCGGCGCGGTCGCTGGTGCTTTCCCTTCAGGACGACACCGAGCCGCAGGCGATGATGGCCACCATCCTCCAGTCCATCGGCTGCCGGAAGATCGAGATGGCGCAGGTGACCCTCGACGATGTCTTCGTCCGACTCGTCACCGAGCACGGCGGCCACTCTCGCATTCCCCTCGGAGGCGCGGCGTGAGCCTCGCGAAGGCTGAGTCGCGCGGTTTCCGCTTTACGCGCGTGCGTTCGATCGCGTGGCGCGAGTTCAAACACACCGTCTTCACCAAGGGATTCATCATCGGGGCGCTCGCCTTCCCCTTCCTCATGTTCGGGGCCATCGGCTTGATGCCTCTCCTCCTCTCCGACAAGCCCGTGCCTGTGACAGGAACCCTCGTCGTCGCCGACGCGGACGGAACGATTGCCGCAGCGATGAAAGCGGCGTTCGAGGAGTACCGACACCCCCGCGCGCCGAAGGAGCCCGCCGCCACGCCGACGCGTGGCCCCCTCGAAGAGTTCGACCCCGATGCGCCTGACCCCTCTCTCTTCTCGACGGAAGTCGATGTTGAGGTCAGGCGCGTCACCCTCGACAGCGATCACGACTCCACGCGCGCCGACGTGCGTGATGGCGTTCTCCTCGGGTTCATCGAGATTCCCGCGGCGCTGCTCGAACGCAGTCCATCCGAGGATCTGGACATCAGCGTGCTCGTTCCCACCAGTTCGCCGGCCAAGACGACCGCGCTCCTCTCTCGGACGGCGCGTGAAGCGACAGTCGTCGCCCGTGTCGAACGCCACGGCGAGGATCTTGCAGCTGCCCGCGCCCTCGTCCATCTGCCCGGCACGAGCACCGCACGCATGTCTGAGACCGGTGTTGCCGCTCCCGAGAACACGCAGATGCGCTTTCTCATCCCGGGAGGATTCATGTTCCTCATGTGGATCGCCGCATTCACGAGCGCGAATCAACTGCTCACGACGACCATCGAGGAGAAGTCGAGCAAGGTGATCGAAGTGCTCCTCTCGGCGGTGAGCCCGTTGGAACTCCTCGTCGGCAAGATCGTCGGCCAGAGCCTTGTCAGCATGGTGATGCTGTCGACTTATGGCGCCGCGGGACTGTCGGGGCTTGCCTTTCTCGCCATGCTCGATCTTGTTCCTCTCTCCACGATCCTGCTCTTCCTCGTCTGGTTCGCGCTCGGCTACCTCATGGTTGCGGCGGTGATGACGGCGGTCGGGAGCGCGGTGAGCGATCTCCGTGAGGCGCAGTCGCTCGTGCAGCCCGCCATGATCGTCCTGATGGTGCCGTTGATCCTCTGGCTCCCGATCTCCGAGAATCCGACGGGGTGGCTCGCCACGGCGATGAGCTTCGTCCCCGCGTGCGGTCCCTTTGTGATGGTGCTGCGCACGACCGGAGCGGTCGAGCCCATTCCCGCTTGGCAGATCCCCGTCACGCTCCTCGTGAACACCGCAGCCACGATCGGCCTTGTGTGGATGGCGGCGCGAATCTTCCGTGTCGGCGTCCTCATGCAGGGGAAGCCCCCCACACCGCGTGAACTGCTGCGCTGGGCGCGGACACGCTGACCAACCGCGCTTCCTAAGATTGAACCGATGACGCATCGAGACCTGTGGGCCCCTTGGCGCATGGCCTACTTGAGGGAGTTGGAATCCGCCGAAGCCGCGGTCCGAGCCTCGCCATCAGGCGCTTCGCCCGCGACGAACTTCCTGCTCGCAGCATGGCGCGACGCCGAAGCCGACGAGGCCCACTTCGTCGTCCATCGCAATGATCACGGCCTGATCATGCTCAATCGGTATCCGTACTCGAACGGCCATGTGCTCATCGCGCTCGGCGATCCGCGACCAACGCTGATGGACTACCTGCCAGCACAGCGCATCGAACTCTGGCGTCTCGTCGACCACGCTGTCGGGATGGTCGAGCGCGCTTTCTCGCCGCAGGGGATCAACGTCGGACTCAATCAAGGGCGGGCTGCGGGAGCGGGCGTGCCTGAGCACCTCCACGCGCATGTCCTCCCGCGCTGGAACGGCGACACGAACTTCATGGCCACGATCGGCGATGTCCGCGTCATCCCGGACGCCCTTCACGCCAGTTGGCGGCTGCTCCGGCAGGCGGCCACTCCGTGAGCGCCTCGTGATTCGAGCCACTCCTTCCACGCCTGCGCGATGATCGGCACCCGGACATTCTTCGCCGCGCTCAACCGGTTCGTCTCGGAGTTCCACCCCAAGAGCCTGCCTCCGATGCTGCGCGCCAACTACGCGCGCGAGTTGTTCTCATGGTTCCTCCTTCCCCTGATGCTCGGCGCGATCGAAGGGGGGACGATGGCGATCATCGTCAAGAAGATGTTCACCGGCGTCGATGGGATTTCGCCGAGGGATCTCGACCTTGCGGTCGCCGCGGTCGCCGCAGCGCCCAACGTCGCCAATCTCTCGAGCTTCGTCTGGGCAGCGCTCGCGCACGGTCGCACCAAGATCCGGTTCATCAGCGTCCTCCAACTCGTCACCTGCGCTTGCGTTGCGCTCATCGCCGTCGTCCCCATCTCCTCGGGTGGCCTCTGGATGCTGGTGTCGCTCGTCCTGGTTGCCCGCCTCGCGTGGACGGGAGTCATCACGGTCCGCACCGCGGTCTGGCGCAACAACTATCCGCGGGCGAACCGCGCGCTCATCGCCGGGAAGATGGCCATGATCCAGGCGCTCATCCTCGCCGTGGCCGGCGTGGTCCTCGGCGAGTCCATGGACATCGATCCGACGAGCATGCGATACATCTTCCCGCTGCTGGCGCTCGCCGGATACTGCGGGAATTCCATCTACCGCAAGGTCCGGCTGCGCGGACAGCGCCGACTGCAGCGCGCCGAGCGCGACGGTCGCGACACGACGGCCTCACGACTGGATCCACGGGGACTCCTCGCGCTCCTGCGCGAAGACAAGCTCTACGCGAAGTTCATGTGGTGGATGTCCGTCTTCGGTCTCGGCAACCTCATGCTCGGACCCCCGCAAGTCATCGTCCTCAACGACGAGTTTGGCACCTCCTACCTCCAAGGCATCCTCATCACGACGGTCATCCCCATCGCGGTGATGCCGCTGGCAATACCCGCATGGAGCCGCCTTCTGACCCGTACCCACGTCATCAACTTCCGTTCGATTCACGGCTGGACATTCGTGACCGCGGCGCTCCTCATCTTCGTGGCCACGCTCTTTCACTCCCTGCCGATCATGTATGTCTCGAGCTTGGTGCTGGGACTCGGATTCGCGGGAGGCTCGCTCGCCTGGAATCTCGGTCACCACGACTTCGCACCAGCGCACCGCGACAGCGAGTACATGGCTCTCCACGTCACGCTCAACGGCATCCGCGGCGCCATCGCGCCGTTTCTCGCCATCGCGCTCTACGCCCCGATGGCCGCGGCCGGTTGGGGGGCGTGGTTCTTCTTCATCTGCTTCCTCGTGAATCTCCTCGGCTTGGCGGGGTTCATGTCCATGCGGAAGCTCATTCCGCCGCGGATTGCCCCGCAAGGGCCGCAGGAAACCGCGGCTGCCTGATATAGTCAGCGACCCGCCTTCGGGATGGTCCCGAAGGGGTTCGCCTTGCGCATGGGCAGCGTGCCCTTGCGCGCACTTTGCAACGCACTCACACTCACTATGGTCGACTACAACCTCATCGAAGACATTGGTCTTGACTCTGACGAAGCCACGCGGATGGTCCGCGAGGCCCTTGGCCTTGACGCCACCGGCGACATCTCCTCAATTCTCGAGAAGGCCGGCGCCTCGATTGGCGCTCCCAACAGCGTCATCAAGGGACGGGTCGTCTCGATCAGCGGCGACTACGTGATCGTCGATGTCGGCCTCAAGAGCGAAGGCCAGATTCCCAAGGATGAGTTCGACGATGCGGGCGGCGTGACCCCGGGCGATGTGGTCGAGGTGCTCCTTGAGGAAATCGAGGATGCCAACGGCGAACTCGTCCTCTCCAAGCGCAAGGCCGACCGGATCCGCGGCTGGGAACAGCTGCTCCAGACCAAGAAGGAAGGCGATGTTGTCGAGGGCAAGGTGCTCCGCAAGATCAAGGGCGGACTTCTCGTCGACATCGGCGTGCCGGTCTTCCTCCCTGCCTCGCAGGTCGATGTGCGCCGTCCCGGCGACGTCGGCGACTACGTCGGCAAGACGATTCGTGCCGCCGTGCTCAAGATCGATCTCGAACGGCGGAACATTGTCATCAGCCGCCGCAGGCTGATCGAAATCGAGCGCGAAGAGGCTCGCCGCAATCTCCTCACCGTCGTCAAGGAAGGGGACATCGTCAAGGGCACGGTCACCAACATTGCCGAGTTCGGCGCGTTCATCGACCTCGGCGGCATCGACGGACTCCTCCACATCACCGACATGTCCTGGGGACGGGTCAATCATCCCTCGGAAGTCGTCAAGATCGGCCAGGAGGTCGAAGTCAAGGTCCTCAACATCGACCGCGAACGCGAGAAGGTTGCGCTGGGCCTCAAGCAGCGCGAGCCGAGCCCGTGGGAGGAGATCGAGAAGAAGTATCCGGTCGGCGCCCGTGTCCACGGCAGCGTCGTCAGCCTGATGTCCTACGGTGCGTTCGTGCGCCTCGAGGACGGGATCGAGGGTCTCGTGCATGTCAGCGAGATGTCTTGGACCCGCCGCGTCAACCACCCCTCGGAAATCGTGCAGGTCGACCAGCAGATCGATGTCGTCGTCCTCGACTTCAACAAGGACAAGTTGGAGATCTCGCTGGGCCTCAAGCAGTGCGAGATCAATCCATGGGACCTCGTTGCCGAGCACTATCCCCTCGGAACGGTCATCTCTGGCAAGGTGCGCAACCTCGCCAACTACGGCGCCTTCATCGAGATCGAGGCGGGCATCGACGGCCTCCTCCACATCTCGGACATGTCCTGGACCAAGAAGATCGCGCACCCCAACGATCTCCTCAAGAAGGGGGACGAGATCAAGTGCGTGGTCATCGAGGTCGATCAGGAGAAGCAGCGCGTCGGCCTTGGACTCAAGCAGCTCACGGAAGACCCGTGGGTCGAGGCGATCCCCGGCGCGTACCGCCCAGGCATGATCGTGAAGGGCAAGGTCACCAAGATCACCAACTTCGGCGTGTTCGTCGAACTCGAGGACGGCCTCGAGGGACTTCTGCATATCTCGGAACTCAGCGACCAGAAGGTCGAAAACCCGCTCGATGTCGTCAAGGCCGGGCAGGAGGTCGATGTCAAGATCCTCCGCGTCGATACCGACGATCGGAAGATCGGCCTGAGCCTGAAGCGTGCACAATGGGGCGGCGGCGCCACGACGACACGGGAGTCGGCAACCCCCAGCGAGGACGATGCATTCCTCAGCCCGAAGCGTGCCAAGCCCACCAAGGGCGGCATGGACGACCACGGCGCGATGGGTACCGACAAGATCAAGTTCGATTGAGGACGCGCGAGTTTCCCCTCGCACCAACTGCAAAAGCAACGACGGCCTGCGATTTCTCGCAGGCCGTCGCGCTTTTCGGCACATCCTGCACTCGCGTGCTTGGACGTGTCTCCCCATCCGCCCACCGCCCCACTAAGGGGGTGCTTGTGCCGAAAATGGCGTCTGACAGAAATTTGAAAGTCGTTCGCTTTGGCTTCAGAGAATGGCGATAAAGGACAACAGCGTCAGCAGTGCCAGTCTCTTGTGAGGAACCTCGTAGGGAATGACTCGGTGTATCAACATCACAACACTTCGTTCTTCGATTTCTCAGACGCGTACGAGGCGCGATCGAACGATCGATCGCCCCCCGTACCATCTGAGGATGCCCCGTTTCAGGAGATTGTCCACCCTCGTTCTTACTTTTTGGGCGGTTTTTGCCCTTCCAGCAGAGGGCGTGCATTTTGCGTCTGCTAATCCGCCAGATGCCCTTATCGCATGGCGGGCAGCGCGGGAGTGGATGAATTCAGGCCAAAAAAGCCCGCGCGAGAAAGCGCCATCTTCAGATGGGTGTTGGTCTTGCGTCGCCATCCTTCGACGCGATGGTCGTGTCATCGGCGTGGGGGAGGCCCGGGATGATGCCCCCCTTCTCCATGCGCTGACCCAAGCGGTGGACGATGCTCGACTCCGGCTGGGGAGTGCCGGCCGGGTCGGCGAGCCCAACTGGACACGCTACACGCTTGAGATCGAGTTGGCGGATCCTCCCACTCCGATCATCGGCACCGACTACGCGCAGGCCGGCGGTGAGATTGAACCGGCCCTCGACGGCGTCGCCGTGCGCAGGGGAAACGAATGGCAACTCGCGTACCCGTCCGTGCTGCAGGCTCTCAATGCCGCGGGCGCTCCTGCCGAGACGCTCCTCTCGCTCGTGATGCGCCACGGGATCCCCGCTCGGGAATTCGCCGACATCCCTGCGTCCGAGCGAGTCGGCCTCTACAAGTTCCAGACGCGCCGAGTCGTGCAGCCAACAGTCGACGATGAGGGGGTCGAAGTGTTTCGCGGATCGCGCCTCGAGCCGATGCCCACTCCGGCGACGGCATCCGTGCTGGCGCGCAATGCTGCGCAGTCAATCGCCCGGTGGTTTGCCAACTCCCTGATTGTTGCGCCGTCGGGAGATCCGCAGGGGGCTGCGTTGATGGCACTCGGACTCCGGGGCGACTACGACCCCGCAGCGGGTGTGGACTCGCCCGTCTGCGCGCCAGCGGCCGAGCAGGCGCTTTCGGCCTATTCCCTCGCACGTTTTGCGAACATCGCGGCTTCAGATGACGCGACGCGGACAGCCGCACGGGCCACGGCCTGCTCAATCCTCGATGCGCTTGCGCAGGTGTCGGAGATCGAAGGCGACCCACTCGCTGAGAAGAAGTCCATGGGATGGATCCTCCTTGGGGCCGACGAACTCGGTTCGCACAGTGCCACGAGTGCGGCGGCGACCAACCTCGTTGCCAATGCCCGAGGACTGATCGCGAAGGCACCTCTCACCGCTGGAGATCCTCTTGATCAGGCGGTCACGGCAGCGGCGCTGGCGGCACTCGATCATGCGGGGACTCCGGCGATTGCGCACGACGCTCTCATCGCCGAACTCGATCGGCTCTGGACGACCACCCCCCGAGGCGACCTCATCGGAGTGCTCGATTGGCTCATTCTCGCCGACGCAAGTTTGGGAGCGATTCCCGAGGCGCACGCCTCGCTCGCACGGGCCACACGCATGGCATTGGCGCGCGCGCAACTGAGCAACGATCCGAGCCCGCAGCCCACGAGTCAAGAGCGCATTCCGCCGGATCTTGTCGGAGCGTTCGCGCTTTCGGGTATCGGGGGCCGAGGTGCGAGCGGGCAGTCCGCACGCCCCGGCCATGCGCTCGCACTCATGCTCAGCAGCCAAGAACTCACGCCGCGTGGCGAGCAGTTTCGCGCCAGGCAGATGCAGATTGCCATCGTCCGGTTCCTTCGGCAACTCGCCTACGACGAGGTGGCGTGTTACCTCTCGCCCGACGCCCGACGGACCCTCGGGGCGGTTCGAACAGCTCCTTGGGACTCGAGGGTGGCCGTCGCAGGAAACGCGATGGCCCTGTTGTGCCTTTCCGAGAGCGCGGCAGGCTTGGAACGGATCCATGCCCTACTACCATCCGTAGAGTCCAGTAGCTCTGGAACACCCACGCGAGGAACACCATGACCCACCACCACCGAGCATCGACCATCGCGGCTGTGTTGGCGGTCTCCATGGTCGCGGGCGCGCACGCGGTCGAGCAATCGAAAGTGGCGCCTCCTCCGGCCAAGAACCCGACCACTCCGACGGCGAAGGCCCCTGCCCCCGTGCCGACACCGGTACCCGCCCCGGCCCCGAAGCAGGCCGTGGCGGACCGTGGTGCCACGACCGAACTCATCGCCAATGATGCGGGAATCCTCTTTGCGCTCCTCCACAGTGATCTCGCGATCGACTTCGACGAGACCCCTGCGAAGGAAGCAGTCGGCTACATCCAAGAGACTCTGGGAATCCAGATGATGGCCCGCTGGCGCAGCGACCGCAATGCGACGGGAATGGATCCCGACGCCCCCATCACCATGAAGTTCGCGAGGATCAATGCCCTCTCCGCGCTTGAGGGGATCCTCGAAGAGCTCTCCGCCGAGGCCGAGTGCACCTGGCAGTTGCGCCGTGGATTCCTAGAGGTCGGCACGAAAGAGAACTTGTCGCGGCAATCGGCCCGCCGGACCAAGCTCTACCCGATCAATGACCTCCTTTATGAGGTGCCCTACTTCGACAACGCCCCAAACTTCAACATCGACGCTGCGCTCAACCAAGGATCGAACAACGGTGGCGGAGGCGGCGGTGGCACCGGCGGTGGCGGCGGTGGAATGGGTGGAGGCGGCGGCTTCGGCGGCGGTGGCGGAGGCGGAGGCGGTGGTTCAGGCGGCGGAGGTGGCGGCAGCCTCTTCGGGCAAGCTGGCGCAAGCCCCGCGCGGACCGAGCGCGAGACGGTTGCCCGCAACCTCATTGAACTGATCAAGATCACTGTCGAACCCGAGGCGTGGGCGGCGGACTGGGCCTTCATCGACTACACGCAGGATTGCCTCGTCGTTCGAGCTCCGGACTATGTGCACCGTGCGCTCGGCGGGTACGACTTCCTTCCCCCGCCGCGCAATCCGTATCAGGGCGGGCTCGATGGTGGCGGTGGAGGCCGATACGTCTCCATGACCGCACCGATGTCGTTCTCGCAGTTGCGCGGATTCACTCCGGCAACAGTGAGCGGCTCCGCGGGGGGCTCGGGATTCGGCTCGCCTCCCTGAACGATCGCGGGGACTCCCCGCTGATTCGTGTACACCTTCCACCATGACCCGATCGCGCGCGCTGCGCCGTGATCTTTGGAATTCGACCGCCGACGGCGGGGCCTACTCGTTCATGGTGGGGGTCAGCGAGACGTACTTCATTCCGTTTGCGCTTGCCATCGGCATGGGGGATGTCGCTGCCGGACTTGCCTTCACCGTCCCCTATCTCGCGGGAGCCGCGCTGCAACTCATCGGTCCGTGGGGGGTCGAGCGGCTCGGAAGTCCGCGCCGATGGGTCATCGTGACGGCGGCGGTGCAGTGCGCGAGTTTCGTCCCGATGGTCGCAGGAGCCGTTGTCGGAACGATGCCGACGTGGCTCTTGCTGCTGGCGTTCGCCCTCTACTGGGGTTCAGCGATCGGCGCAGGCCCGGCATGGAGCGCGTGGGTCGCAGCGCTCTTCCCCTCAAGCCTCAGGGCGAACTACTTCGGTCGACGCAACCGGGTCTGCCAGATCCTGACGCTCGTCGGACTCGCCATCGCGGGAGGACTCCTCACCTTCGGCGAGCGAGCAGTCGATGCTGCGAAGGCCAGTGGCGAACGCGCGGAACCGTCGCTGCTCCTTCTTGCCTTCGGCGTCATCTTCCTGATGGGATCGATGGGGCGAGGACTTTCCATCCAGTTCCTCCATCGGCAGAGCGAACCGCCGCAAGGCTCTTGGACGCACTCGCGAGTGCCGCTGAAGACGCTCCTCGTCCGGCCCCTCATGGGACGCGAGCGATCGCTCGTCGTGTTCCTGCTCGCATTCCAGTTCGCAGCGCAGGTCTCGAGTCCATTCGTGCCGTCGTATCTCTTTCGCGAGGTCGGCTTCTCGCAGTGGGAGTACTTCCTCGGCGCAGCGACCTTGTTTGCCACCAAGAGCGTCGCATCGAGCCTCTTCGGTGGCCTGATCGCAACTCGCGGCGCCCCTGCGGTGCTTCGGTTCGGTGCCATACTCCTCACGATCCATGCGGTGCTCTTCGCGCTTCCCCCCTCTTTCGCGCTCATGATGGCACTGATGGCCATGAGCGGCGCGAGTTGGGCAGCCTATGAACTGGCCTCGTTCATCCTGCTCCTTGAGCGGACGGACCCGCGCGAGCGCACGAGTGTGCTCACGTCGCTCGCCTTCCTCAACGCCGTCGTGCTCGTGATCGGCTCGCTTCTCGGCGGAGCGCTCCTCGAGGCTCTCGGTGTCGGTCGCTGGGGCTATGTCACGATCTTCCTCGTGTCGGCAGCGATGCGCTGGGGGGCGATCACACTTCTCAAGCGGATCCCCGCCACCCACACACTGGGAGACGTCAGGGCGATGGCGCCCTGCGTCCCCGTCGAATCCGAGGCGGGTGAACCGAGCCTCGCAACGCGAGCACCCGAGCGTGTTGCGTGAAGTGGGGCTCGACTGTGCTGTGCGGGAGTGTCGCGATCACCGGAGTTGCCGTTGCGCTCATCCCGACCCAAACGCTCGCGGCGTTCTTGACCCACCCCCTGCTCGCCGAGCGCGCCGGAGTCGCGGTGCGCGAGGTGACTCTCGAAGGAGCCGCGCTTCTTCGCATCGCGGGCGCGTTGATGGCACTCGCGTGGGTTGGACTGCCCCTGCTGATTGGGCGACTCGCAAGCTCGGGTGCGCCGTCGGCGTCGGCGTTGTCTCTTGGAAGGCGGTGGAGCACGGCGATGTGGCTCGCGATCGCGCTCGGCGTGGCGCTCCGTCTCGCGCGCTTCACGGAGAGTCTCTGGTACGACGAGATTTCGGCGCTCCTCGACTATGCGCAGTACGGCGCAGGAGCGACGATCGGCACCTACTTCGTGCAGTCGAATCATGTGCTGCACACGCTGCTCACTGCGTGGATGATTGAACTGGCCGATGGAGTCAGCGAGCCGATTCTCCGGACGCCGGCGCTCCTCGCCGGACTTGGCTCCATCCCCGCACTTTGGTGGCTCGGTCGCGAAGTCTCCCGAGGGGACGCCGACGCAGGTTCGCCGCTCGCCCCCCTTCCCTACCTCTGCGCGGGGGCTGCCGCACTCATGCCGATCATGGTGCTCGAGTCGGTCGAGGCCCGCGGCTACTCGCTGATGATCTTGTTCGCGGCGCTCTCAAGCGCAGCGCTCCTGCGGGGGATCCGCACAGGGGGGTGCCTCGCGTTCCTCGGCTACGCGCTGTTCGCCGCTCTGGGTGTGTGGACCCATCTCGTCTTCGTGGCGCTGCCGCTCGGCCACGCCATCGTGTTGGCCACGCGCATGCGAAAGGCCAACTCGCTCGCGGGACTCCTCGCGATCTGCCTCGCCGCCATCACCGCCTTCACGCTCCTCTCTCCTCTGATCCCTGAACTCGTTCACCATCAGAGCGAATTCCGTGCACTCGACGGCGACGAACCCACGCTCTTTTCTCGCGAGGGGCTGGGAGTCCTCCTCGGCCTTAGCGGCTCGTGGTGGTGGGATGCGGTGTTCTGGCTTCCCCTCGTTCTCCTCGGGATCGCCGGCGTGCTCCTCGACCGCGCCCGCCGCATCCCCCTCGCCCTCACGCTCGCCGGACTCCCGATTCTGATCGTGCTCGTCACGCTCGGCGGCAGCTGGATGTACGCCCGGTTCGCGGTGTTTGCGCTTCCCGGGGCGATCCTCGCCGGCGCCTGCGGCATCTCAGACATTGTTCGTGGTCGGACAAAGGCCCCGAACAGCGC
This sequence comes from Planctomycetaceae bacterium, assembly GCA_947441435.1. Classification (GTDB taxonomy): domain Bacteria; phylum Planctomycetota; class Phycisphaerae; order Phycisphaerales; family SM1A02; genus F1-60-MAGs104. The sequence continues at coordinate 19,125 of CANETX010000005.1, read as the reverse complement.
GCGTATGCCGTATGGGCTGCTAATGGCCGGGTCCGTGGTCGCGTTCGCCTGGATCGACAAAGTCCTCGATCTCCCCCCCAAACAGCCGATCCGCGACGCGGTCGCGTACATCGATGCGCGAGCGGACGAGTCGGCGGTGGTCGCTGCTGCTGGCCTTCACGACAACATCGCCGCGTACTACGGCGTGATCGCCGACCGCACGATCGACAACGCCGGTTACGGCGGACGCGGGATCGCCACACTCACGCGCGAGCCCGAGTGGCTGATCGTTCTCTACCCCCACGCACTTGATCCAGCCCTCACGCGCGATCTCGAGAACCGCTGGACGCTCGAGGCGTCGTTCGACGGCTGGGTCGATTGGGGCAAGGGCGATGTGCGCGTCTATCGCCGCGCGCTCGGTCTACCCTTGAATCCATGATGGCTCCCCTTGAGATTGCCGCTGAGCGCGAGGGAGATCGCGGCTGGATCTTCGATCTGCGTCGCAGGGGTGGCAGTGCGATCGAATCGAAGATCGTGCTCGCGTGGGTCGACTACGACTGGTGGAGCCCCGATGGACGCGACCCTCCAGCGGCAGTCGCGCTCGCGGTCGCCGAGGTGTTCGATGCGTCCCTATCCACGGCCAACGCCACACTCCCCGCGCACTTCGACGCGAGCACCGTTCGCAAGCGCGTCGCCGGCGCCGACTCGCTGATCGTGGCTCAACTCGCACAGTCCCCCTGACCCACGCTGACCCCTCTGCCGTTTTCCGATCAAAAGTGTGCTTGCGAAGCACACTTCCTATCGAAAAACCCGTGGCGATGCGCGCGCAGAGGTAGATCGAAGGACAATCGCGTCTCGCACAGCCCCGGACACACCTCCCGGATCTAGAGTGAGCATCTCCCACGTGACGCGAAGCACGTGCCACCCCAGGTTCATGAGCCGGTTCTGCCGATCGCGGTCCTGTTCGAACTTGCGACCACCACTGTGAAAGGCACGACCATCAACCTCAATCGCGATCTTGAGTTGCGGATGAGCGAGATCAATCCGCGCCATCGGAGGCGCGTCGCGCTCGGGGCACACCGGCCAGTCGCTGACGAATCCATCGATGTGTGCTCGATCGAGCAACTCCTTCATCAACCGTTCGGCAACGGACTGGGTACCCGAAGAGGCAAACTTGGCGGCGCGCTCCAAGCGACCCAGACCATCCCTCCCACTGAAGCACCGGCACTCAACAGCAGACATCAAGTCTCCCGGCGAGAGGATGCGCCTCTGCAGCGCAAAGTCGCACCAGTCGCGACTCTGGCCATCAGACACTTCTTGGAGAATGTCGATGATCGCCTCACTCGGATCCTGATACTTGATCCCCGAACGATGGCGGCACGCTCGCCGAGAGGCTGGATGCTTGCGCCGCAACAGGACTCCAGCGACCCGGTGGCACCCTTCATCGGTGGCAAGCGCGATCTTTGGGCCCCGAAGACCCTTGCTGAGATCGATGCCAGAGAGTTCGAGTGCAGTCACCCCTGATACGACACAGGAATCCTCTCCCACATGAAGTGCCATTGCCCACGCGTCGCGAAGCGCGCCTGCAGGGCTTCGCGGGTCGATCGCAATGCACTTCATGTGTTCAGCCCAGTAGCCCCGCTTGAGTCTCAGTCGGATCGATTGGTAGTCGACACCAGACTCCACCGCCTGAGAGCGAAGCACAAGCCCCGCCTGCGCCTTCGCGAGCGCGACGAGTTGCTCTGGCGTACTGAGAGAACCCCTCCTGGCCACCGCCCGACCCTACCCACGCGCCACTCCCCTCTCCCAAATCTTCCCAAAACTCCAGGACTCGCCCGGGTTTCGATCAATAGTGACGTTCCGAACCACACTCTTGATTGAAACGCTGGAAGTGAGAGTCAAGGAGCGCCGAGGAGTGGCTTGCGCTCGCGCGCCCGGTAGAACAGCGGGACTTCGACGAAGAAAGTCGATCCCCGTCTGGGCTCTGACACAATGCCCACCGTCGCGCCGAGCATTTCCGCGAGTTCACGGCAGATCGCGAGGCCGAGTCCTGTCCCACCGTGCGTCTTGGTGTGGCTCGCATCGACCTGCCGGAATTTCTCGAAGATCGTCTCTTGAAGGTCGTAGGGAACTCCCGGCCCTTCGTCGGCAACGCTGATCCTCACGGAGCGACGGTCCTCGGAACCGCCCGCCTGCGCGACGATGCGAATGGTCCCTCCTTCCGGCGAGAACTTGATGGCGTTGCTCAGGAAGTTGTAGAGGATCTGCTGGAGCTTGCCCGGATCCGTCTCGACGCTGGGAAGGTCTGGCTCCATCGTGACCGCGAGCGACAATCCACGGGCCATCGCCTGAGGACGCATGATGGTCTCGAGTCCCTCGAGCACATCGCCCACGCTTGCCGGGACGATCGCCAGCGACATTCGCCCCGCCTCGATCTTCGCCATGTCGAGGAGTTCATTGATCATGTCGAGGAGCGTGCGTGCGCTCGTCAGGATGTTGGTGATGTAGCGGCGCCGCTTGGGATCCGCTGCCGCATCGTTGCGCGCGAGCTCGTCCAGGAGGTCGGCGAAACCGATGATCGAGTTGAGCGGCGTGCGCAGTTCGTGCGAGACGTTGGCGAGGAACTCGCTCTTGAGCCGATTCGACTCGAACAGTCCGACGTTCGCCTCGGACAGTTCCACCACCTTGAGGTCGAGCGACTGGTTCATCGCCCGGAGCGACTCCTGCACCTTGGACATCTCCGCGAGCATGCCATCGAAGGCGCGCGAGAGTTCCTCGAATTCATCCCCCGTTTGCAGCCCTGTCCGCAGTGTCAGGTTTCCCCGTTCCACCCGCTGCGCGACGTCGGTCAGTCTGCGCACGGGGCTGAAGATGAGCCGAGTGAGGATGAGCGAGAAGACGACCGTCGCGAGCGCGACTGCGACCGTCCCTCCAATGATGATCGACCACCGGTTCGCGGCGATCTGGTTGGCCGCGAACGGACTCGTCCGTTCGATGACGAGGATGGCCCGCAGGGGATCGGCGAGCGAGGTCTCCGAGGCCCGTGGGGAAAAGTCGACGAATGGGCGATCCTGGATCGCGCGCCACTCGCTCTCTCTCAGCGCCCTCGCGTAGCGGTAGACAATCGACTGGGAACTGCGCTGCGACGAGAACGATTCGGTGTCCTTGCTATCCGACTGAAACCGCCGATAGGCCTGCTCGACGAAGGGATCGAGCGTTGCGGCACCCTCGAGCTCATCGACCGGGACAACGCGGATCGGAATGGGAATCCCCTCGGTCCGCGACAAGGCGAACCCGTTTCGCAGCCAGGTCTCGGCGAGTTGGCGGGACATTTCCCGCTGTCCCTCCTCGACGACGCCTTCGAGGCGCCACCACGGCACGACAAGCGCACCCGCCAGAATCAAGAGCACCGCCCCGCCGAACAACAGTTGGCACTTCGTCGCGAGCGAGGGGCCTCGAGCCATGGTTGAAGGGTAGCGCAGCGAGTGACCGGATCGACGTGCACCGAGCTCCCGCTGGCCTCTACCCTCATCGCGTGCGCCGCGACGGAACCAATCCATCCCATGTCGAGATGTCCGACGTGCTCTGTGACTTCTGCCACAGCACGTGGACCGACGACCGTTCGATGGTGGAGGGTCATCTCGGTGCGTGTGTCTGCGGCACCTGCGTGACGGAGGCGTATCGCGCCTGCGTTCTCGCGGACATCGACGACCGTCTCGGCGCGCCCACCCTTCCCTGCACGATGTGCAAAGAAGATCGCGAGCAAGTCTGCCGTCGAAGTCCGGCCTACCCCGAGGCAGTGATCTGCCTGCGCTGCATCAAGATGGCGGCGAAGGCGCTCTCGCGCGATGCCGACGCCCACTGGCAACTCCCTGTTTCGTGAGTCGCGCTCCCCCTCCTAGACTCGCACGGATTCCCGATGGACCTGGCCCGAGGCAAGAACATGGATGTCGGAGAGCACGGGCTGGACCTCTCGCAGTTGCCCCCGTTCGATCAGGGGCCCTTCGATCCCGGCTCGCTCTTTCCAAATCCAACCTGGCCGCTCGAACTTGAGATCGGTTCCGGCAAGGGGACATTCCTCGCGCAGCAGGCGGTGCTGCAGGCCGAGACGAACTTCCTGGGGATTGAGTGGGCCACCGAGTTCTGGCGGTACGCCGCCGACAGAGTGCGCCGTCGAGCGTTCGCTAATGTCCGCCTGCTCCGAGCCGATGCGACGCAGTTCATCACCCACTGGATGCCCGACGCGCGTGTCCGGACCATCCACCTCTACTTCAGCGACCCTTGGCCGAAGACTCGCCATCACAAGCGGCGGGTCATTCAGGATGCGACGCTTGCCCAGTTCCACCGGATTCTTTTCCCCGGCGGCGACCTCCGCATCGTGACCGACCATGAGGACCTCTGGAAGTGGGATGTCGAGCATGTCGAGCGGCACGCGCATCTCTTTTCACGCGGTCCATTCGTCGCTCCCCCATCGGCGAGCGCGGGAGAACTTGTTGGCACCAACTTCGAGCGCAAGTTCGCGCGCGAGGGCCGCCCCTTCATGGCCATGACGCTCACCAAGCGGGGCGCGTGAACTCCCGGAGTTCAGCGCTCACTCACCCACACTGCGATTTTCTCCAGGACTTCTGGCTCGACTCCGGTCTTGATCGCCGCGTAGTCCTCTGTCCCCTTTCCCGACTTCTGGAACAGGTGGTTCAACCCGTTGAACACCACGATCTCTGGCTTCACGGGGGCATCCCGGCTCGCCTTCTCAATGGGGCCGACATTGCGCTCGGGCGAGACGAGCCGGTCATCCCCACCGAAGAGCGCGAGCGTCGGTACCGCGCACCTCGCGTAGGCGGGAGCAGGATCCATCCGTATCCAGTTCCGCATCCAAGGATTCACAAGCGCCACAGCCAATTCGCGAGTTGCCTCGTCGACGGCGGGTTCCGCAGGCGCATGGCCGGTGTCGCACTCGATCTGCGCGCGGACAAACTCGCGCACCAGTGGGCGCACTTCCGGCTCGCCAGCCCCCGCCCCCACAGCGTCGATCAGTGCGCGGTTGCGCTCGACCGCTACGCGCGCGAGACCCGGATCCACCCGCGCTGCGCGGAAGAGATCCTCGGTCTGACCCGTGATCACCGCGCCACCTGAAATCCCTGGCCCCGCCATCAGGACGGCAAACGCGATCGGCGGATTCGGGCCTGCGGCCAAGAATGCGCCGATCATTCCCCCTTCGCTGTGCCCGACGATGCCGACGTGCCGAAGATCGAATCCGCGGTCGTCGATCAGGTACCTGAGCTGCGCCTTCGCGTCTTCGGCATAGTCGAGTGACGTGGCCTTCGAACGATCTCCCTTTGATGCGCCGACACCGCGGTCGTCGCAGCGCAGGGACGCGACCCCACGCTCCGCGAGCGCCTCGGCGACTTGGAGGAAGGGCTTGTGGCCGAAGAGCGTCGAGTCGCGATCCTGTGGCCCGCTCCCAGAAATGAAGACCACGACAAGTGGGGACGGATCGCCGGTGTCCGGGATCAGCGGAGTTCCCGCCAAGACCCCCGAGGGTCCTTGAACCTCGACCTCGAGAATCTCTGATTGAGTAGGAACGCTTCCAACCGCCACGGCCACCACCAACGTGGCAGACCCCAGCACGGTCAGCTCAACGCTTCCCCGCCGGCGATGCCGGGCGCCACGGGATACGAGGGGCGTCCGACCAGAGCCCTTCCAGGTCGTAGAACGCGCGCTGCCCGGGCTCGAACAGGTGCACGACCACATCCACAAAGTCGAAGACGATCCAACTGGTGCCGGAGTCGGCATCGGATCGCCACGCCGGACTCCCCCGCTCCTTCCCGAGCTTGGCAATCGCCTCGCCCACCGAGCGCATCTGCCGCTGGCTCGTTCCCGAGCCGATGATCATGAAGTCGCAGATCTCGGATCGCTCCGCGAGATCCACGACAATCACATCGCTGCACTTGAGTTCTGCCATGAGCGCAGCGGCGTCGACGGCGAAAGATTTTGTCTTCGCGCTCGCCGTACTAATGCTGGGCTTCGTTCGCCGCATCTCTCCCGATCGTCGGCTCAACCGCGCGACGGACCGCGGGACGGTCCACGCGAAGCGCCTGCGCCGCCGCGACGGGGAGCGCCGCCAGTCCGACCAGCACCCGCGCGTCCACCTGTTGGCCGCCCGCCTCGCTTTGGTCCACCCGGTCCGCGGTCCCGTGAAGAGCCGCCAGCGCTGGGTCCACCGAATCCGCCACGCTCGCCGGCACCCGAGTCACGCATCGAGAACGCGCGAAGCGGTCCCCGGATCGTGGCTCGACGCTTGATCTCGGAGGGCTTCTCGTAGTACTGCCGCTTCTTGACGTCCTTGGTGATCCCCTCACGCTCGCACAACTTCTTGAAGCGGCGCAGCATCTGCTCGGCTGTTTCATTTCCACGACTCTTGACTCGGATCGGCATCTCGTGAATTCCTTTTGGTTTGGAGGGGCGGCAATTAGAGCACAATTCCTCGGCAAAGGCAAGCGCCTCGGAATGTTGGGGAACCGGATGGCCACACTGCCCACCCACTCGGTAACTCGGTCGAGGACTTCTGGATCGACTCCGCTCTTGATCGCGGCGTACTCCGTAATCGAGCCGGTGCGCGCGCGCTGGAAGAGATGGTTGAGTCCCTCGAAGACCACGATCTCCGGCGTCACGGGTGCGGCGCGGGCAGCATCCTCGATCGGCGCCACATTGCGTGAAGGGGGCACCTGTGAGTCCTTGCCCCCGAAGAGCGCTAGCGTCGGGACGGCACACGCCGCGAACGCCGTCGCGGGATCAAGCGAGAGGAATGTCTTCATCCACGGACTCGTCAGCTGCGCCATCGCTCCCGGCATGACGGAGTCGACGGTCGCGTCAGCCGGGGGAGTGCCCGAATTGCACTCGAGCTGTGCCCTCACGAGTTCGCGCACCATGGGGAACAGTGCCGCCGCATCGGTTCCCGCCTCGGTCGCCTCCATCACCTCACGGTGCCGCTCGACCGCGATGCCGGCGAGCATCGGATCGCGGCGCGTGATGCGATAGAGATCTTCCGTCTGCCCTGCGAGCACTTCGAGTCCCGGAATTCCCGGTGGCGCCATGAGGACGGCAAATGCAGTTGATGGACTCGGGCCAGCGGCCATCAGTGCGCCGATCAGACCCCCTTCACTGTGTCCAACGAGGCCGACTCGCGCGGCATCGAACCCAACCTCATCGATCAAGTATGCGACTTGCGCCTTGGCATCCTCGGCGAAGTCGAGGGTTGTGGCCGTGGATGGGTTCCCCGTCGACATCCCGAATCCCCGATCGTCGCAGCGCAGCGACGCGATCCCCGCCTCCGCCAACGCCTCGGCAATCTCGCGGAACGGCTTGTGCCCGAAGATCGTCTCGTCGCGATCTTGCAGTCCGCTGCCGGTGACAAAGACGACCGCCATCGACCTGCCCAGACGCTCACAATGGGGCAGCAGCAGCGTTCCCGCCAGGACTCCCGCAGGCCCGATGATCCGGACCTCGCGCACCTCGGATGTCTCGGGAACTGAACCGTGGCTCGCAGCCGCGAGGAAGATCGAGGCAAGGGTGATCATCCGGCGGGGCGTCAATTGGAGCACGATTCCTCGGCGACGGCAAGCGGCTCGGAATGTTGGGAGACTCCCCGGCAACCCCGTGCCCGTCCTCATCGACGCCAACAACACTCTCCATGTCACGGGCGTGCTTCCCCCCGAGATCGCCGGGGTCGACGAGGGCGGCTTGGCGCAACTCATCAATGGGAGTCGATACGGCAGTGATGTCGTGTGCCTCGTGTGCGACGGTGCGGCGCGCGGAAGACCGCTCGGACCCATCGGGGCGGTGCAGTTCATCTACTCCGGCCCCCGGCAGTCAGCGGATGCGGTGATCGCACGACTCGTGACGGCGTGCACCGCCCCTCGATCCATGACCGTCGTCTCCAACGACCGCGCCGTCAAGAAACATGCGTCCCGTCGGCGCTGTCGGGTCCTCGCCGCCGACGAGTTTCTGGCGACCTTGGCCCAGGATCACTTGCGACGCGCGCGAGCCTCGTCCGAAGGCCGCGCCGGGGCGATTCGACCAAGAACGGCTACGGTGTCGCCGGAACAGGTCGAGGCGTGGAAGGCCTACTTCGGTCTCGCCGATCCAGCCAGCCTCGAGGCGCTCAAGCGAGCTTCACGCGAGGGGCCAGCGCATCGCAAGCCGCACGACCGCCGCAGTCCACGCCAACTCTGACTGGTGGTTCTCATACCCTGCGCCGATGGGCTCGCGAAAGTCAACGATGACCTTCATCGAAGAGTCGGCACGAAATCTGCCGCCGCTGGCATTCACCCCGCAGCCGATGGACTTCGATCATCCTCCGGTTGATCCGGTCGCCGAATGCGAACGATGGTTCGCAGAGGCGTGGCGACTGCCCACTCCCAATCCGAATGCCATGACGCTCGCTACATCAACCACGCGTGGCGTTCCCTCGGCTCGGACTGTCCTCTTGAAGGCCTTCGACGCGCACGGGGCGGTGTTCTTCACCAATCGCGAGTCCCGCAAGGGAGAGGAACTTCGAGCCAATCCCGTGGCAGAGGTTCTTTTCCACTGGGATCAACTCGGGAGGCAACTTCGAATCGCCGGCGCCGTCACCGAACTCGATGATGCCGACAGCGATGCGTACTTTGCGACTCGCCCGCGCGACTCACAGATCGGCGCGTGGGCGAGCGACCAGAGCCGACCGCTTGAGAGTCGCGAGACGCTGCTCGGCCGCGTCATGGCCTCGATCGAGCGGTACGACGGCAGCGACGTTCCCCGCCCTGCGCACTGGGGGGGCTACCGCATCGCCCTCGACACGATCGAGTTCTGGCAGGCGCATCCCTTCCGCATCCACGACCGCGTGGTCTATCGACGCTCAGGAACGAACTGGCTCACCACTCGGCTGTTTCCATGACTGGCCGGACTGGCCGGACTGGCCGGACTGGCCGGACTGGCCGGATGATCCGGACGGTCCTGACTGCCCGCTGCCGTACCGCGGCTCGCGCTCTTTCCGGGGAGGCATCCATCCTCCGCGCACGATTACCCGGCCCGATCCTGCGGCTTCGGCCAACTTCCTGAGCGTCTGCCGCTCGGCCACGACGCGGATGGCATGCGGAGCGAGCATGGCCACTCCGCCATCGACTTCAAGCGCGATGAGCACCTCGACCGGTCGCCCCTTCAAGTTGGCGACGCTGCCCGCTGCCTGCCGCAGCGCGCCGAGCAGCATCCGCAACCGTTGTTCGAACTCTTCCTTCGGTTCCCCTGAGACCGACGAATCCGTCAACTGGATCTCGATCGCACTCGCCAACTGCGCCGCCGCCTCCTCAATCGGATACACGCGATCAACGATGATCCCCGGCTCTGCGCGCGATCGATCGACGCTTCCCACGATGACGATTACCTTGCCGTCGACCACCTGCTCGCCAAAGTTCGCATAGGTGTCGGGGAAGAGGACGGCCTCGAATGCGCCGAGGCGATCGGCGAGCGTCGCCATGGCCATTCGACGATTGGCCTGCGTGCCACGCTGCGAAATCACCTGACGCACACGCGTGACCACTCCGACGACGATGACGGGAGCCCCGGTTGCCGCCAGTCCGAGTCGGGCGCTGTCGGCGGTGCTGAACGAGGCGATCTCCTCCTGCCACAAGTCCAGCGGATGACCCGAGAGATGGATCCCGATCACTTCGCGTTCGAAGTTGAGCGCAGTCATGCGATCCCACGGATCCGCCTTGCGCAATGGATGCGCCGTCTCTGGGGGTGAGGCGCCGACATCCACCGCCTCGGCCACCCCGAACATTGCCATCTGCCCAGCCGCGCGATCACGCGCCATCGATTGTGCTGCGGAGAGCGCCTCGTCGAGGCTCGCGACCATCGCCGCCCTCTGTTCTGTTCCGTGGAGGGAATCGAGCGCCCCCGCTTTCACCAGTGTCTCAAGCCCGGCCCGATTGAGGACGCGCGAAGAGAGCCGAGCGCAGAGATCGTGGAGATCCTTGAACGGTCCTCCGCGGTCGCGCTCCTCGATGAGCGATGTGATGGCCCCTTCGCCGACACCCTTCACCGCCTGCAGCCCGAAGCGGATGTGCCCATGCAAGTGATCGTGGGGCTCATCGGCGGCGAACACCACGGAGAAGTCGCGGCCGGAGAGGTTGACATCCGGTGCCTTGACTTCGATGCCCGTGTGCTTGCGCTCCTTCGTCGAGTCGGGCCAGACCACCTTGCGGCACTCGTCGAGATACGACGCCCAGTCCTCCACCTTCTGCGCCTGGCTCTCGTACGACAGGACCGCCGCCATGTACGGCGCGGGGAAGTACGTCTTCAAGTACGCGGTCTGGTAGGCGATGATCGCGTACCCCGTCGAGTGACTCTTGTTGAAGCCGTAACCGGCGAACTTGACGATCAGGTCGAAGAGTTCTTGGCCGCGCGACTCCGTGAGCCCGCGGGCCGCGGCGCCTGCGACAAAGTCGGCACGCGCGGCGTTGATCACCTCTTCCTTCTTCTTGGAGATCGCCTTGATGATGGTGTAGGCGGCGCGCAGTTGGATGCCGCCGAGTTGATGCAGGACCTGCATCACCTGCTCCTGATACACCATGATGCCGTAGGTCTCGGCCGTCAGCCGATCGACGACCTCGTGAACGGGAACGACCGCCTGCTTCCCCGACTTCCGCTGGCAGAAGTCGCCGATGAGATCCATCGGTCCCGGACGAAACAGCGCGTTGGCTGCGATGAGGTCCTCGAGCCGGTCGGGCTGCATGTCGACGAGGAGTTTGCGCATCCCCCCGGACTCGAACTGAAACACTCCGGTCGTCTCTGCCCGCCGGAAGAGTCCGAGGACTCTCTGGTCATCGAGCGGGATGCGGTCGAGGTCAAGAGGATCTGCCCCACGGCGTGCTTCGCCTGCGTCGTACTCACGTTCGCGCCCCAGCGCAGCCCACCGCTGGCGCTCTGGAATCGCGGCGACGATGAGCCGCTTGGCGAGTTCGATCGTCGAGAGCGTCCTCAGTCCGAGGAAGTCCATCTTGAGGAGTCCTGCCCGCTCGCAGGTCGGGCCATCCCACTGCGTGATCGCCTCGGCACCTCCGCCCGTTGGACGGCAGAGCGGCACGATGGTCTCCAAGGGCTGCGTCGCGATGACAACTCCAGCTGCATGAATGCCCGCGTGCCGAGCATGATCTTCGAGCCCTTGTGCGTGATCGATCACCGCGCGAATCTTGGGGTCCTCGTCGTACGCCGCCTTCAGTTGCGGCTCGCGCTCGAGTGCCCGCTCGAGGGTGATGTTGAGTTCCGCCGGGACAAGATTGGAGAGCCGTTGTCCTTCCGTGGGAGATAGCCCGAATGCCCGCGCGACGTCCTTGACTGCGGCCTTCGCCTTGAGCCGTCCGAATGTGATGATCTGCGCCACATGACCGTACTTCTCGCGGACATGGTCGAGGACCGCTGCGCGACCATCCTGACAGATGTCGATATCAATGTCGGGATACTCCTCGCGATCTGGATCGGTGAATCGCTCGAAGAGGAGTCCGTACTTCTCTGGACACGCATTGGAGAGCCCGAGCACATATCCCACCATCGTCCCGATTCCCGAGCCACGCGCCGTCGCGGGAATCCCATGCTGCCTCGCCCAGTTGACGAAGTCCCAGACGACGAGGAAGTAGGCGCTGATCCCCTTTGCAGCAAGGATGCCAAGTTCGCGATCGAGACGGGAACGGATCGCCGGCGTTGAGCCGTGCGGTCCGTACCGCCACACAAGACCCGCCTCCGAGAGCATGGCGAGCGCCTGATCGCACCCGCTGCGCGCCTCGTCGAGCGATGTCTGTCCACTGCCTCCGACGAAGGGCTCGAGTTCAAACTGTCGGCAATACCCCTTGAACCACTCGGTCAAGTCGCCTCGTTCGTAAGAGGCGACCGTGGCGGGAATCTTCACCCGCACCATCGGCGCGTGCGACTCGCCCAACGGCAGTTCGACGCAGCACCGCGCGGCGATGGCTGCCGCATTGGCGAGCGCCTCCGCCTCCCCCTCCTTGTTGAACAGTTCCGCCATCTCGCGGGGGCTCTTTACATAGAGCGAGGGGGGATACTTGTGCCGCCCTTCGGCATCCTTCGTCCTTCCCATCGAGATGCAGCACAGTGTGTCGTGGACTTCGTAGTCGGACTCGCGCAGGAAGTGCGCGTCGTTGTCGGCGACAAGCGGCAGACCGAGTTCGGCAGCGAGCTGCTTCAGGAGCGGATTGATCTGCTCCTGCGCGTCGTTGTGCCGCTGCAATTCGATGTAGAAGCGCGGCTCGCCGTGTTCGTCGGGACCAAACGTCTGCGCGTGCCATCGCGCCTCGTCGAGCGCGAGCGCCCAGTGCTGGGGCTGCCCGGTGCGCGCGAAGTTCGTCAGGTGGTGGGCAATGCTCGATCCGAGATGCCCATTGATGGCGATGAGTCCGCCGTTCCACTGGGCGAGCGTCGACTTGTCCATCCTCGGTCGGTGGTAGAAGCCGTTGAGGAACGCATCCGACGAGAGTTTCATCAGGTGCCGCCACCCCGCGATGTTCTGGGCCAGAAGGACGAGATGGAACCCGCCATCGCTCACCCCTGTGGCCGTGCGATCGCGTCGGTCCCCCTCGCGTCCGTCGCGATCAGGGGCCACGTAAGCCTCGATCCCGAGAATCGGCTTGATCCCCGCCTTGCGCGCGGCCTCGTAGAACTCGACCGCGCCGTAGAGGTTGCCATGGTCAGTGACGGCGACCGCAGTCATCCCGAGTTCCTTCACCCGCGCGACGAGATCGTCGATACGGTTGCCCCCGTCGAGCAGTGAGTACTCCGTATGGAGATGAAGATGGACAAACTCGCCCGCCATCACTCGTCATGGTAGGGAGCGTCGTCGTCCGCCGTCCCGTCCATCGTCTCTCGATCGACACATGCTTCGTACGCCGCACGAATCCGCTGCGTGACTGGACCGACGGTGCCGCCACCGATCGCGCGCGCCTCGACGTGGGCGACGGGCAAGATCCCCCAACTGGAGTTCGTGAGGAACACTTCGTCGCTCGCAAGGAGCTCGTCGATCGTGAGCCGACCCTCGCGAGCCACACTCACGCCGACTTCAGCTGCGAGTGCCATCACCCTCGCGCGCGTGATTCCGGGCAGCACGGCGCTCGGATCGCCCTCCCCTCGCGCCATCGGGGTCACGAGGCAGTCGCCGCGCACGAGAAACACATTGCTCACCGCACCCGACGCCAGTGTGTTCGCGGTCGTGAAGTAGAGGCTCTCCGCGCATCCTGCCGCTGATGCGACTTGCAGTTCGGCGAGTCGCGGCCAGTACCAGAGCGTCTTGTGGCCGGCGAAGAGGTCGAGCGGGTTCACCCGGCCATCGGCGATCCGCACGCGAACTCCCGCTTCGAAGAGTTCGCTCGGATAGTTCGTCGGCGACTGCGCGACGATGGAGATGGTCGGGTCATGCGTCGCCCCGTCCTTTGGAGAGCTGCCGGGAGCGAGCATGAGATCCCCACCCGTGATCGTCACTCGGATGCGCGCATTCTCGAGGGCGTTCGATTCCAGCGTCGACTCGACCGCCCGCGCCAGCGGACCGATGCGCAGTCCTTGGGAGAGCCGCAGTGCCGCCGCGGAGTCGCGAAGTCGGCCGAGGTGCTCCATCAATGCGAAGACTCTCCCCTGCCTCGCGATCATCGTCTCGAAGAGCCCGACGCCATGCTGCAGTCCCGAGTCGAAGAGCGACACCTTGGCCTCGCCGAGTTCGACAAGTCGACCATTCAGCCATGCCTTCATGGGCTCGCCTTGCCTTCCCCGCTCTCGCGCGCCTGCGGCGTGAACACGCCGATCAGGAGGACCGGACTCTCGTCGGATCCAACGCGAAGACGAAGGCCAATCTCGCTTCCGTCAGGCATCGTGATGCGCGCCGTGTGCGAAGCCTGCTGGTCGCTCGTCGGATCGAGATCGCCGGACTCGACAAGGACCGAAGTGGCCCCAGCCGCCCGGGCCTTCACCGCACGATCAAGTCTCGAGCGCAACTCGCTCACGACGATCTGTTCGCTCGTCGAGAACGCCACAAGCGGCACCGAGGGGTCCCGCGCATGGTCCGCAACGAGCGCCGCGACTTCGGCCTGCACGCGGCGGCATCGATCGCTCGCCTGCGCATCGACGTAGCGGATCACGAACCGACCCACGACGAGCACGACGAGCGGAAGGACCAACAGCCGGGCGATTCGGCGAACCGATGGCCTCACGGTCGAGCCTCCATGACCATCATGCGCATGATCGAGAGGGTATCCCGCTAGGATCGGCGAATGCCCGTCGCCACGTTTACGAATGTCCGCTTTGGCCATGGGACGCGGCTGCTCCTCGATGAGGCGGTGCTCTCTGTCGAGCCTGGCGAGAAGATCGGCCTCGTCGGTCGCAACGGTTGCGGAAAGAGCACGCTCCTCAAGTTGATCGCGGGTCGGCTGAAGCCTGACGCGGGATCCGTCTCGGTGCAACGGGGTTCGCGAGTCGGGTTTCTCACGCAGGATCCCGACATCAATCCCGAGGACACGCTGCGGGAGGCGGCCGCACGGGCCTTCACCGGCCTCGCCGAAGTCCACCACGAACTTGACGCCTTGTACGAGAAACTCGCGCACGCGAGCGAGGCTGAGATCCCCGCGCTCCTCGCGAAGCAGTCCCGCCTTGACCACGATCTCGAACTTGCCGGCGGCTATGCCGTGGACCACAAGGTCGACGCTGTCCTTCATGGACTCGGTTTCGAGGACTCGCAGTTTGCGCAGAAGGTGTCGAGCCTTTCAGGAGGGCAGCGCGCGCGCGCTGGCCTCGCGCGACTGCTCCTTGAAGAACCCGACATCCTCCTCCTCGACGAGCCAACGAATCACCTTGACATCGAGGGACGGCGATGGCTCGAGGAGTTCCTCGCCGACGAGTTTCCTGGCGCCGTCCTCGTCGTCAGCCACGACCGATGGCTGCTCGACCGTGTCGTCACTCGCATCATCGAGATCCACGACGCAGGATTGCGCGAGTACCCAGGCAACTACGCCGACTTCGTTCTCCTGCGACAGCAGCGCGCCCTCACGCAGCAACGCGTCCACGACAAGCAGCAGGACCGGATCGCCCGCGAATCGGCCTACATCGCCAAGTACAAGGCGGGGCAGCGCGCACGGCAGGCGAAGGGACGGGCGACGCGACTCGAGCGGTATCAACGCGATGAACTCGTCGAGAGGCCGATGGACTTCGATGTCATGCGTCTTGAACTCCCCCGCGCCGAGCGCGTCGGCGACATCGTCGTGTCCGCCCACGAGCTGTCGAAGTCGTACGGGAGCCTGCGGCTCTTCACAGAGCTCGAACTCACTCTCAAGCCCGGAGATCGGCTCGGCGTCGTCGGCGCGAACGGAACGGGAAAGTCGACGCTCATCCGGCTCCTCCTTGGCGAAGAGAGCCCGGACAGTGGGACGCTCAAGTCGAGCCCTCGTCTTTCTGTCGGCTGGTTCCGACAGAACCAAGATCATCTCGACCCGACCCACGAGGTCTGGCGGCATCTACAGCTGACAGTCCCCAAGCGGCGCAACGGATCCGCACTCTCGGAGCAGGAAGCTCGTGATCTCGCAGGTGCCTTCCTTTTCTCCGGCCCGGCGCAAGAAGCCACGATCGGTTCACTCTCTGGAGGCGAGCGGGCTCGCGCGGTGCTCGCGGGACTCGTCGCCGGCGCTCACAACCTGCTCGTGCTCGATGAGCCAAGCAATCATCTCGACATCCCGAGCGCCGAGCGGCTTGAGCAAGCGCTCTCGCTGCCGCCCGACGAAGGCGGCTATGACGGGACGCTCATTCTCGTGAGCCATGACCGTGCGCTGCTGGCCTCGACGTGCGACCAGATTCTCTCGCTTGAGGGCAACGGTCGGTGGTCGCTCTTTCAAGGCAACTACGCAGAGTTCGATGCGGCGCGTCGCCGACCGAAGGCAGCGCCGACGGTTGCGACCGCCCCACCGCAAGCGGAGGCCCCCCGAACTCAACCAAAGCAGCCGCAAGCGAGGCGCGATCGAGCGCCATCGCCCGCGAAGACCCCGCAACGAGCCAAGGGCGGCCAATCACATGTGGCGATCGAGCTGCTCGAGAAGCGCATCGAGGCGGCGACCAAGCAGCTCGCGGCGCTCGATGCGCGCATGAACGACCCCAAGGTCTACTCCGACCGCGCGAAGACTGTCGCGGTGCTTGAGGAGCGATCGAAGGTGGAGTCTGAGCGGGCGACGCTGGAGGCAGAATGGCTCCGCCGCGCCGACGGGACGTGAGTTGAACTAACTCGGGGTCGAGATGCTCGTAGATCAGTCCGTGCGGGAGCGGAAGATCACGGTGCCGTGCTCGTCGACCAGTTCCCAGTCCGAAGCGGCGTTCACGGTGCCCGCAGGGAGACTGTCAAATCGAGTGCCGCCAATCTGGTTCACGATCGAGACCGATCCGATTTCCTGTGACACTCCTGACGCACCATCGACCGCTCGAAGCATGTACCTCTGGGCGGTCGGAAGGCCGATCCACTGAACCATCACTCTGGAGTAGTCGGGAGAGAGCAGCACTCCCACGGAACCGTTGTCACGCACGGATGTCGCGACGAGCCCTCGAACGATGCACCGCTGATCGAGGAACGTACGAAGATCCGGGCCGAGGAACTCCAGCAATTCAGAGGTCACTGTCCCCTGCAACGCAAGTTCGCTGATGCGTGCCGCCTGACGGCTCGTGGCCAGGTTGAGGGCGATCGAGGCGAGCAATCCACCTGCAAGAATTATCGATGTCGCCCGCCACAGGAACGAAGACCGGCGCCACGGCGCCAACGCTTCGGCGATCGCAGCGCGAGGAGTTGTGTCGGAGGTCGTTCCACCTTGAGTGTTCGGTTGACTCGTCTGCACGGCACCCGCCTTCGCCTTTCGTCCAATCGATGCCAGTGGCACGCCGTGTTCGTCCTGCAGGTCGACGTCTTCCATCACTCGTGCGACGACCCGCCAACCCAAGGCTGGGCTCGGGTCGATCATCGGCAGAAGACGCCACTCGTCCCGAGCCAGCGTGGACTGGAGTTCGACAATCTCTCGCTGGACCGCCGGAGACGCCTCCCGGAACATCCGGTCGAGGCGAACGACATCCGGTGACTCAAGTACGCCGAGTACCTCGAGTTGCGCGAGTTCGAAAATTTCATCACGGTTGGACATAGAAGACGCCATACACACCTCTGGCCAGACTGTCCGGCCGAACCACCCACGACGCAACTATTAGTGCCGTCGCAGATCCTTTTTCCCTTTCGACGACGAACGACTCGTCGTCCTCCTTGTCAGTGGGTCGGCCGAAACATATCGACCAAGCCCTCTTCCTCTCCTATACGCAGCAGGGTTGCGCATTTCTGCGCTCGCCCATTTCCGCGTCCCTTCGATACCACCGAGTTATCGGGCACTTAGCCCGTTTGTTCGTTCCCAAACTTCTCTCGGAGCCGCGCCAAGCCTCGGCTCAGAGCGCTCTTCACCGTTCCGACTGGCATCTGCCGTTGTTCCGCGACTTCTCGCAGCGTGAACCCCTGCAGATACACCCTCTCGATTACATCTCGTTGAAGTTCAGGCAGCTCAGCCATCCGGCGACGGACCGCCGCACTTCCCTCGCGAACCTCGGAATCCTGCTTCGGGGTGACGCCGATGTCGTGCACGGTCTCATCGAGTGCAACCCCGGCGGGGCGAACTTGCCTCCGCCGCAGTCGGTCGATCAACATTCGCCGGCTGAGAAGCAGCACCCAAGTCACAAGCTTGGCTCGACTTGGGTCAAATCGCTCGGCGGTGCGCCAAACCCGTACGAAAACCTCTTGGGTCGCGTCTTCGGCCTCTGCCACGTTTCCAAGCACTTGGCAGGCGTTCCTGAAGACGAGAGTTCCAAAGCGCTCGTAGAGCACGCGCACAGCAGCCTCGTCGCCCTGCGCGAGCTTCTGCATGAGGATCCAGTCCTCGTTTTCGGGCCCAGTTCTTTCCATTCCCACTGCCTTTCAACCCTGACGTAAGGAACCAAGGTACAGCGCCATCCCTTGTCGGTCCGGCACGAGAAAAGGTCCATCCAAACCCTCTCCACCAGAAACCTACTCCCGTGGGGCCTGGTGTCCACCCGAAACATCGATTTTCGCAATCAAGTGTCCCCCCAAGGGCGGTCACACCCACTCAAGGCCTTGGCATGAAGATTGCAGAAAAATTCCCCCGGGAAATCGCTTCTTGGACCTATGCGCACCAAGAATCGGTGGCAGAATACCCATCGGAAGGGTGGGAGCTGGGTTGTGTCCCGCGCTGGTGCCCTTGTGAACGAACGCAAGTCCGAGAATCCTCGAACTGAAGTCGCGTGTGTAGTGCAACCGCGGCGCGCATTCACCATCGTTGAACTTTTGGTGACGATCTCGATCGTCGCGCTCCTGATGGGTCTCCTGATGCCGGGGCTGCGCGCCGCACGCGAAGGTGCGCGGGGGATTCAGTGCGCATCGAATCTTCGTCAAATCGGAATCGCGATGTTTGCGTATGCGTTCCAACACGACGACACTCTCCCTTCCACGATCTTCGATGATGACAGTGAGCACTATGAACCCAGCGAGATGATGGCGCTCACGACGGGAGACATCCAAGCCACGAGCAGCACCCCTGCGACCCCCGGAGACTGGGATGGGCTCGGAAGGCTCGCCGGCGCGTTCCTCGATAGCGATCAGGTGCTGTACTGCCCGTGCCACCACGGCGATCACCCCTACGACCAGTGCGCCGACCTGATCAAGAAGACCTCGCAGGAACGCGTCTACTGCAACTACCACTTCATCGGCGACACGGTCGTGAGCGACGTTCCCGAAGAGAATGGGTCACTGCGTCGACTGTTCCAACTGCGCGGCGGCGCGGTCATCGTGGCTGACGGGATGCGGACGCCGAGCGACCTCAATCACAAGGATGGCGCCAATCTTCTGCGAGAGGACGGGTCCGTCACATATTGGTACGACGCTGAATTCCGTGTGCGCGACGCGTTCATCACGAGTTCCTCGGATGAACCGCCGCCGCCGGAGCGCTACGACGAGATCTGGAAGCTCTTCGCTGGCGATCGCGACTAAGGATCGAGAGCAGCCGGGGTAGTGTCCCAGACCCGCAGTGTCGCAGC
>CANETX010000004.1 GCA_947441435.1 Planctomycetaceae bacterium | reverse complement strand
TGCATGTCCAGTCCGCCTCGGGCACTCAAGAGGTCGGTCAACTGCGCATCCTCAAGCGCCTCTGCCATCCACTGGTCAGGGATGTCGGGGTTCCACATCGCGAGGTTCTCGCGGATCGATCCCTCGAAAAATGCGGCGCGCTGGAAGACAGTCGCGAGACTCGCCGCGCGCACATGACGCGGGATCTCGCCGAGCGGATTGCCGTCGAGAAGAATGTCTCCCTCCCACGGATCGATGAGTCCAGAAGCAAGGCGCGCCACGGTCGACTTGCCCGACCCCGTGCCGCCGACGAGCGCCACGCGACCGCCGGGCTTCACCGTCAGTGAAAAATCCTTGAGGAGCGCCTTCTGTCCATGGCCGTACCCAAAGCTCACATTGCGCAACTCAAGTTCGCCCCCGGCATACTCGACCTCACGCGCATCATCGACATCGGGATCGATCGCCAGACGGTCCACCGCATGGCACATGACATCGTCGAGGCGACCGAGATCTGCGCGCACTGTCTGGATCTCCTTGAGGAGTTCCGCGAGTTGCGTGACGGGGGTCATGAACCCAACGAGAAGGATCTGGAGGCCAAGCAGCATGCCGAGGGTCATGTTGCCCTCCATGACCTGCCAACCGCCGAAGGAGAGCACCAGCACCGAGACGACAAGTGCCTGGAACCATGCCGGAATGACGCTCACGGCGTTCGAGAGGAGACTCGCACGTTGACTCGCAGCGCTCACCCGCGCGGCGAAGGCCATCGATCGTCCGAAGAAGTCCGCCTCGCGACCGCCGGCCTTGAGCGACTCGAGCGTGATCAATCCCGCGATGATCGCGCCTTGCTTCATGCCCTCCTGCTGCGAGAGGGACTGCGCTTGGTCCACGCGCGCCCGCGCGACGAAGAACAGCATCCCGAGCGTCGCGGTGACCGCCACCAGCGCGATCAACCCCATCAAGAGGTTGATGTAGGCGATCGCGACGAAGAACACGAGCAGGGTGAGCACCTGCACGATCGCCGGGGCGAACTTGGATGCCAGCAGTGACGCCACTGCGTCGTTGCACTGCACGCGCTCGGCAATGTCGCCTGGGTAGCGCTGCCCGAAGAACGTCGTCGGCAACCGGAAGATCTGCTTGATGAACGCAACGCTTCGCTCAAGTGACAGCCGGTCTTCGAGCCGCGAGAGAAGGGTCTGTTGAATGTAGAGAAGTCCAGCCTCAAGAAAGAGCGCCACGAGTGCGCCCAGAATGAGCCAGACCATCCAATCGGCGCGGTCCTGTCCAAGAACGGTGTCGACGTACGCCGCGGCCATTCCTGGAATCCCGACCATCGGTACTGCGAGCAGGAGGCCAACGAACACGGTCAGCCAGACTGCGGGCTCGCTCCCGCGCATCCACTGCGTGACGAGCGAGAGGGACGACGGAGGACCGCCGGTGGCCTTGAATGTCTCCCCGGGCTCCATGGAGACGACGATTCCCGTGAACTCCTCGTCGAACTCCTCCATCGTGACGAGGCGCCGACCCGATGCCGGGTCCATGATGCGATAGCCCTTCGCCGTCCACCCTTCGAGCACCACGAAGTGATTGAGTCCCCAATAGAGGATGGCCGGCAGCGAAACATCCGGGAGTTGTTCGATGTCGCACTTGACCCCATCGGTCTCGAGGCCGAAGTAACGAGCCGCGCGCGCCACGCGCATCGCATTCGATCCGTCGCGGTCGACTCCAACTGCCTCGCGCACTTCTTCGAGCGGTCGGTAGGCACGGTGGTAGCCGAGCACGCTGGCGAGACTGGCCGCACCGCACTCGGCGGCGACAACCTGCATCACCGTCGGCACGCGCACGAAGCGTGGCGATCCAGGGGGGAGCCGCGGTCCGACTGGTCCCTCTTCGGCGAGTGCCTCTTCCTCGGCTTCAGTCGTCGCCTCTTCGGGAGCGCTGTCGGCCTCTGCGGGCTCGCTCATCGCGCGTCACCGACACCGCCACCGAACCCCGGAAGAACGAGGGCCACCGGCCGCATCTCCCCGATGTAGATCTCGATCTGGCATGGCGCACCGTCGAGGAGGAGAGCTTCGGATCCCTTCCCCGCGACCCACTTCACCTTTCCGGCACCCGCCGGATCGCTGTCGAGTTCGATCGTCACGGCCATGACCGAACCGTAGGTGCCCTCAACCTCCTCGATGATCGAGTGACTTGGAATGTGCCCGAACGCCTTCTCTCTGCTGGTGATGAAGTGGTCCACCTGCACGACTCTCCCGAGCGCCTGGGTGCCGCCCGCCGAGTCTGCCGTCTGGAAAGTCACGCGCACCTGCATGCCATCCGCCACGCTCTTGCCTTCGCTCAAGGGCACGAACGCGAGGCAACTCGGGCGCGGCGACCCGGAAACGATCAGTGCGACGGACTGTCCATTGACGACGAAGTCCCCTGGCTCAGCCTCGAGCGACACGATCCGCCCATCCTTCGGCGCCACCACCTCGCTCGTCGAGTCATCTGGCGTTCCCCCCGCGATCGTCCCCACTCGCCTTCCAGTCATCACCGAGTCGCCTTCGCGGACCTCGAGCGACACAACGTAGCCGTCACTTCGCGCGTTGCAGGTATCGAGTTGCTCCCCGTGCAGAAAAATTCCACTTCCGATGACAGTGATGGGAATGCGTCCCGCGAAACTCCAGATCACCACCGTCCCGAGGAGAAATGCCAAGGACGCCGTCAGGATCCAGATGCGCGGTTCGATGACGGGACTGAGGGTGTTGAGCCGATTGCGGCTGCCGATGGCCCCTAGTGCTTCCGCACGAAAGAGTTCCTTCTTGCCGTCTGCGGGTTCGGCCATGCGCAAAAGAAGAATACCCGCCCGAGGGCCGCGTCAGGTGCTGGCGAAGTAGAACCGCGCGATCTGCGCCTCGAGGGTCGAACCGTCCTCACGCTCGAAGTCGAAGTGTCCCTCCATCGTTCCCCAACTGGTTGAGAGCGGGCAGTAGCTCGAGTACTCGAACTGCTCGCCCGGAGCGAGCGAGGGGTGTTGGCCGACGACACCGGGACCGTTCACTTCGTGGCGTTGCCCGTCGGCATCGACCACGATCCACGCGCGACTTCGCAGTCGGACCCGACAGTCAGACTCGTTGACGATCGTGATGTGATAGGTGAACAGGAATCGGCCGCCCTCCGGATCGGAGTGGCTGTCGCGGTACCCCGGTTGCACACGGATGCGAATGCCCTGCGTGACTGCTTCTGATCCCAGCGACTTCAGCGTGCTCGTGGTCATCTCGCAGTGAGAATAGGCGCGCCACTCGTGTCCCCCTCAGACCCTGCCGAATTTCCGTGTCGCCGTGCCGCCGGTTGTAGGATCAGCGCGGGTCGGTATCCTCTCGATCCGCGTTTTGTTTCGCTTTGCCTTGCTTTGGGGATTAGTGTAACGGTAGCACAACTGACTCTGACTCAGTTAGTCCTAGTTCAAATCTAGGATCCCCAGTTTCCTTCGATGCGTGATCCGGGATGCGCCCCACTGAGTCCTACTGACTCCTACTCAGGATTGGTCATCTATTCGAGTTTTTCTCGAATGGATGACCAATCCCAAGGTGTGGCGGATCCGAATCCTGCGCGGTTAGGCAGCGCCTTTGCGCGAGCGGCGCCACTCCATCGCCAGCTCGCGGCGGTGAGCGGCGCAGTCGCGGAGGTAGAGATTGATGAGGCTCTGGTAGGGCAACTCGGACTTGACCGCGAGCCGCTTGAAGTACTCAATGGTCTCGTTGTCGAGCCTGATCGTGATCGAGCGCTTGAGCTTCCTCGCGTAGGGGTTGCGCTTTGCCTTGGAAAAGTCGTAGTTGGATTTCATCGTGAGTTGACCTCTCTGTACTGCGTGCGCTCGCCGCTGGTTGCGCGGCGTGCCGAAATGATGCGGACCGTTTCTTCGTCCTCGTGGTATGCGCGCACGACGACGAGGATCCGAACGGACGAACTGAGGCCCAGCAGGACGAACCGATCCTCGTCGTGCGAGTGCTCGGGGTCGGCCATGCACAGCGCGAACTCGTCGGCGAATGCCGTGCTGGCCTCTTCGAAGGTGACTCCGTGCTTGACCTCGTTGGCCGCGGCCTTACGCGCAGCCGAATCGAATCGGAGATCCGGCACACGGACATTATAACTACGATGTATGCACAAGTCAACCCGGGGACGATCACACGGCGAGCCCGCCTCCGGCTGACCGGGTCGCTCTCGTCGGCCCACGCCTCGTGAGAGTTGGGGGATGGGAGCCGGCTGGCGCTACGCCGACCAGGCGGCGAGGACTGCGGCGAGGTCGAGCCCATTGACGAGGCCATCGTGATTGATGTCGGCGGGATTCGGGAGCCCGGGCGTCCCTTCGACGGTGAGCGTGAGCGCGGCGCCCGAGCCGCCCGATTGCCAGGTGACGCCGTCCTGCAGTGTCGTCGCGGAGAAACCCGTTCCCGAGGACGCGTAGTTCCAGACGGGATCGCTGCCGCCGGGAGCCTGCGACTGCGCGATGACTCCAAGCAGATGGCACGCTCTCGCACTGGGCGCGCTCTCGTACTGGGATTGGTCGTCCATTCGAGTTTTCCTCGAATGGATGACCAATTCGAGGGTGGGTATGGTGACGGCATGCGCGTCGTCAGCCTTGATCCTGCGGCCACCGAGATCCTGTGCCGGATGGGCGGCGAGGCGCTGCTTGTCGGGCGCAGTGCGGGATGCGATTGGCCCGTGAGCGTCTCGCGTGTGCCGGTCGTGCGACTGGGCGACGATGAAACCCTGCGATCGCTCGCGCCGGATGTGGTTCTCGCGGGGGATGCGCCTCTGGCGGCAAGCGCCGAGATCGTGCGTGTTGCCCCCGCCTCCTTCGCCGATGTGCTCGACGAGTGCCTGCGCGTGGGTCGTGCGGTCGGACTCGCCTCCGCCGCCGAGCGCACGATGGTCGAAATGCGCGAAGCGTGGTGGACCGCCGTCGATCATGTCGCTCCGTTTGCGCGTGAACCCGAGGTGTTGTTTCTTGACGGAGTCGACCCACTCACCGTCGGCGGCGCGTGGATCCCTCACCTCATTCAGACGGCAGGTGGTCGGCACTCGCTCAACGCTCAAGGCGCGAGTCGCCGTCTCGCCACGGTCGAAGAGATTCTTGAGGCGGCTCCAGAGCGCGTCGTCGTCTGCTTGCGCGGAAAGGACCTCGCGGCGCACCATGCCGAGATGGCAGCGCTGGCGCGTCAGCCGTGGTGGCCGCTTCTTCCGGCGGTGCTCGATGGACCCGGGCGAGTGGCCATCGTGGATGGCCGAGCGATGTTCCACCGAGCGGGCCCTCGTCTCGTCGATGCATTCAGGTTCCTCGTGGGCTGGATCAATGGTGTTCCCGAGGTGATTCCCTCGGATTTTCCGTGGGAGTCCAAGTAGCGCGAGATAGGCACGGAGTTTGCTCTTCCAGAGATACACATGAACTTCGAGAAGCTCACCACGCTCGCCCAGCAGTCGCTCGCGCTCGCCCAGTCGAACGCAGTTCGTGACCAGCATGGCGAGGTTGGATCGCTTGGACTCCTCGTCGCGCTCCTCGCCGAGCGCGACAGCCCGGCGGCGAGCGTACTGCGCAAGGCGGGGCTTGATCCCGCACGGATTTCGGCGACGGCCGTCGCGCAACTCTCACGCCAGCCCAAGGTGCAGGGAACGACTCCCACCGGTGGACGCGAACTCACGGAAGTGATCGGCGCCGCCGAACGGCTCGCGCAGAAGATGAAGGACTCGTATGTCTCGAGCGATCACCTCCTTGTCGCCATCGCGCAAACGCGAGGCGGTGGGCACGATGTCCTCGCCGCGGTCGGCGCGAATGCGAAGACGCTCGAAGATGCGGCGAAGGAAGTTCGTCGCGCCAGCGGCGTCGAGGGGATCCACGATCAAGGCGGCGAGTCGTCCTACGAGGCGCTCAAGAAGTACGGGAAGGACCTCAACGAACTCGCCGCGAGCGGCAAGCTCGACCCAGTCGTCGGCCGCGACGAGGAGATCCGCCGCTGCATGCAGGTTCTCTCGCGTCGGTCGAAGAACAATCCTGTCTTGATCGGCGAGCCCGGAGTCGGCAAGACGGCGATCGCCGAGGGGCTTGCCCAGCGCATCGTCAACGGCGACTGCCCCGAGTCGATGCGCGCCTCGCGCATCGTGGCGCTCGATGTCGGGCAACTCCTTGCGGGGGCGAAGTTCCGCGGCGAGTTTGAAGAGCGGCTCAAGGGGGTGCTGCGCGAAGTGGCCGCGAGCGACGGTCGCATCATCCTCTTCATCGACGAACTGCACACCATCGTCGGCGCGGGCCAGGCCGAGGGTGCACCCGGCGCGGGGCAACTCCTCAAGCCTGCGCTCTCGCGGGGAGAACTCCACTGCATCGGCGCGACGACACTTGCTGAGTATCGCAAGCATGTCGAGAAGGACGCCGCGTTCGAGCGCCGGTTCGCCCCGGTGTACGTCGGCGAGCCATCGGTCGAGGACACGATCGCCATCCTGCGCGGATTGAAGGAGCGCTATCAGGCGCACCATGGCGTGCGCATCCAGGACTCCGCTCTCATCGCCGCGGCGCATCTCTCGGATCGGTACATCAGCGACCGATTCCTTCCCGACAAGGCGATCGACCTCCTCGACGAGGCGGCGAGCCGTCTGCGGATCGAGAACGACTCGATGCCGGTCGAACTCGATGCGATCCGGCGGGCGATCACCACGCTGGAGATCGAGAAGGCCGCGCTCCAGATGGAAAAGGACCCACAAAGCGCCAAGCGGCTCGCGCTGGTCGATCAGGAACTCGCTCACCAGCGCGAGCAGGATCGCACGATGACCGCGCAGTGGACCATCGAGAAGAAAGACTTGGAGACGATCAAGCAGGTCGATCGCGAGGTCGAGGCGCGCAAAGTCGAGTTCGAGCAGGCGCAGCGGCGCGGCGACTTCGAGCGAGCCGCGCGCATTCAGCACGGGGAGATGCGCGATCTGGAAGTGCGGCGTTCCCAAGCCGAGAAGGCCCTGCGCGACCGCATCGCGGCGGGTGGCGCGCTTGTCAAGGAAGAAGTCGATCCCGAGGCGATCGCTGAAGTCGTCGCCAAGTGGACCGGAATCCCGATGTCGCGACTCGTCGAGAGCGAGCGCGAGAAGCTCCTCCACATCGAGGAGACGCTCGGGACTCGCGTCGTCGGACAAGACGAAGCCGTGCGCGCCGTCGCGGAAGCGGTTCGGCGCAATCGCGCGGGACTCGGCGAACCCAATCGTCCCATCGGTTCGTTCCTCTTCCTCGGCCCGACCGGTGTCGGCAAGACGGAACTCTGCAAGGCGCTCGCTGAACTTCTCTTCGACTCGCCCGACGCGATGGTCCGCATCGACATGAGCGAGTACATGGAGCGACACGCGGTCGCGCGACTCATCGGCGCTCCCCCCGGGTACATCGGGTTCGAAGAGGGCGGACGTCTCACGGAAGCGGTGCGACGCCGACCCTACTGCGTCATCCTCTTCGACGAATTCGAGAAGGCGCATCCTGATGTGAGCAATGTGCTCCTCCAAGTGCTCGACGACGGGCGGCTCACGGATGGCCAGGGGCGCACCGTCAACTTCGCCAACACCATCATCGTGATGACGAGCAACATCGGTTCGACGGCAATTCTCCAAATGACCGAGGCGAAGCAGCCCGAAGAACTGATCGAGGCTCACATCCGCGGCCTCCTGAAGCAGCACCTGCGGCCGGAACTGCTCAATCGCATCGACGAAACGGTGATCTTCCACCAGTTGAGCAAGGAGCAACTTGGCAAGATCGCGGAGATCCAGGTCGGCAACCTCCGGCGGCGGCTCGTGCAGCGCGGGCTTGGGCTGCAGATGACGCCGGGGGCGATCGCGGAGCTCGCAGCCGAGGGGTACGACCCGCAGTTCGGCGCGCGACCCCTGAAGCGCGTCGTGCAGCAGCGGATCGAAAACGCGATCGCGGCACGGATCCTCGACGGGTCCTTCAAGGATGGCGACACCGTACGAGTTGACTACAGCCGGAAGTCGTTCACCTTCACGACGGACAGAGGCTCGGCGCGATCAACTTCGCGCAAGCCGTAAGCGCCGCCGCTTCGTGTGCGGAATACGTGCGTGCCGCTCGGCACGCGACGCCGAGGACGCCGACGACCGAGCCATCCCCCGCGAAGCACGGGACCGTGATCGCCCCTTCCATTCCGGTGGCCTTCGCACCGGGTCGCACATCACCAGTCGTGTCGGTCTGGAGATTGCAGATTGTCACCGCACACTTGCGCGAAGCGGCGAGGCCGGCGAGTCCCTTGCCGACGGGAATCACCTTGATGGCCTCCATCACCGGCGGCGGAAACTCGCCGACGACCGCAACGAGATGGAGGAGCCCATCGGTTCCCAACGCGTGAAGCGTTCCCGAGTCGCAGTGAAAGTCGATGACGACGTGCGCCAAGGCTGCTTGTGGGGTTGGCAGTGCCATCCTCGCGTCAGCGTATCCGCGCCATCCACGACTCGAACATGAGGAGCGCCCAGATGAGGTGCCGCTCGTCGTTCCTGCCTCTGAGGAACGATTCCCAGCGCGCACGCACCTTGACGGCGTCGAGCACCCCTTCACGCTGCAGGCGGTCCGCCGAGAGCAGGTCCTCGGCCCACGGCCTGAGCGGTCCACGGATCCAGTGGTGCACGGGGACCCCGAATCCCATCTTGGGAGTTGGCGTGAATCCGCCGGGGATGATCCGCTCGGCAAGCCGGTACGACAGCCACTTGCGCTCCATGCCACGGATCTTCATCCATGGCGGCCTGCGCCACGCAAACTCAGCGACCTCGCGGTCGAGATAGGGCGAGCGGACCTCGAGGCCGACCGACATCGAGGCTCGATCGACCTTCACGAGCAGGTCATCGACGAGATAGGTCACGAAGTCCTGCGCCATCAGGAACGACTCGGCTGTGGTCATCGCCACGGGACTCTGGGCGCCCCGTGATATCGGTGGCCGCGCGCCGACACCCAGCACCAGTTCGTCGGTCTCAAGCGCTGTGCTCGCAAGCGCGGAGTGCATCTGGAAGGGATTCGTGGAGGTCAAGACGCTGATCCCTCGCGCGATCTTGTCGCGTCGGCGGCTCATCGCAGGCAGCGGAAGCAGCTGCGAGAGCGACTCGACGGTGTGCATTTCGCCGGCGGCGGCCTTCGCGAAAGCGAGAAGCACACCGACGAGCCAACCGCGCACGGGCGAGGGAACGAACCGGAGCGTGCGGTTGATCATTGGTGCCCATGCGTATCGGTCGTAGCCGCCGAGGAGTTCGTCGGCGCCGTCTCCCGAGAGAGCGACGCGCACCTTCGTGCGCGCGAGCGCGCTCACCATGAGCGTGGGGATCTGGCTGCTGTCGGCGAATGGCTCGTCGTACACCTGCGCAAGAAGCGGGATGAGATCCTGTCCCGATTTCGCCGAGGCCTGCACCGCGGTGTGCTCGGTGCCGAGTCGGTTGGCGATGGCGGCTGCCGCAGTCGACTCGTCGTAGTCGGGTTCGTCGAAGCCAATCGTGAATGTCTTGACCCTCGACTGACCCGCCCGGGCCATGAGCGCCACGATGAGCGCGCTGTCGATCCCCCCCGAGAGGAACGCGCCGATTGGGACATCCGCGATCATGCGGCGGCGCACGGCCGTCTCCAGCACGCGGCCGAACTCGTCGACGGCCGTCGCGTCGTCGACGATCGGCGCGCTGCGACCGGCCTCGATTGACGCCTGCGCACTCCAGAAGGCCGTCACTTGCGGCTGCGTCCCCGCCTCCATGCGACCCGAGAGCGCGAGGGTCGCGACGGTGCCGGGAGCCAGTTTCGCAAGGCCGGGATGGATGCACCGCGTCGAGCCGATGCAGCTGAACTGCAAGAACTCAGCGACGGCCGCGCGGTCGACACCGAGCGATCGACCACCCGGAATCGCCGCGAACGCCTTGAGTTCGCTCGCGAACGCGAAGACATCGTCGATCCACCCGTAGTAGAGGGGCTTCTTGCCGACGCCGTCGCGTGCAAGGGCCAGCGTGCGGGCTTCTCTATCAAACAGCGCGAATGCGAACATCCCGTTGAACCGCCGCGTCGCCTCGACGATCCCCCACTGCTCGATCGCCTCGACCATCACTTCGGTGTCGCTGTGGCCGCGCCAGGCGATGCGCCGCGTGCGACCAACTTCGGTGCGCAGGTCCCCCGCGTTGTAGACCTCGCCGTTGAAGATGATCGTCGTGCGCCCGGATGCGCTCGTCATCGGCTGGTGGCCAGCCGGGGAGGGATCGATGATCGAGAGTCGCTGGTGCGCGAGCCCGAGACGCAGCTGGGCATCCCACCACTGTCCCGAGTCGTCAGGGCCGCGATGGGCGAGTGACTGGGACATCGCCCCGAGTGCGCGCTCTGGATCTGTCACCATTGCGCGCGGGTCGACGAATCCAGCGATGCCGCACATGCGCCACGAGGATACGACGCTCGCTCATGGGTAGCCTGCGTCGATGGTCCCCACCATCACTTCCGTGCGGCACACGCTGCGGCTCGCCCGACCTGTCCTCGCCATCGCCGCGCTCGCGGGGGCTCTCGCAGGCTGCGGCGGGGTGAGCGACGCACTCCCCACGGCGGCGGTAGGCCCCAAGGCCGCGGCGGTCGTGCGCGTCTCGACGACCGGGCTCGACAGCGCATCGATCCGCGCGACGATGGAGTCGATCGCGAAGCAGATGTCGAAGAGCAAGGTCCCCCAGATCGTGCAGGGTTCGGGACTCCTGACGCTGCGTGCCGCGAGCATGGACCCGGCAAGCGATCCTTCGATGAAGGCGCTCGATGACCAGATGGGCGCCATGCGCACCGCAGGAATCCTCGGTTTCGTTGCGGTCGTCTAGAGCATCAGCCAGATCGGGGACATGACGGCCGTCGGCGATCTCGCCGGGGCCGACGGAGTCGTCGCCCTCGTACAGACGGATGGCCGACCCTCTGCGTCCGAGATCAGCGAGATCGTGAGCCGCAACGCGTCCGAGTCGCTCGCCGCCCACTCGCTCGGTGGCGGCTGGTTCCGGATCCTCCCCGAGGCCGACTCACGGCCGATCGAAGTCGCGGGGGCGAGCGAGGCCACCGCGATGGAACTCGATGCGGCGCTCAAGGGGCTTCCCGCAACGACCGTCAACTTCGGACTCCGCATGACCCCCGAGGTCCGTGCCGCGTTCACCGATTCAACCGAGAACGCCGGGATGATGGGGAGCTTCGTGTCGGGCTTCGAAGAACCCATGGCCAAGCTCAACTCGGGTTCCGCTTCGCTCACGCTCGGTGCC
The DNA here is from genome assembly GCA_947441435.1 of Planctomycetaceae bacterium. Classification (GTDB taxonomy): domain Bacteria; phylum Planctomycetota; class Phycisphaerae; order Phycisphaerales; family SM1A02; genus F1-60-MAGs104. The sequence continues at coordinate 29,632 of CANETX010000004.1, read as the reverse complement.
GACCCGACAATCCGCGGAGCGATGGCCTTCGCGACCGCGGACGCCGCTGGCGAATTCAACGACCAGTGGAACCAGACGCTCGATGGCATCGCCGGAATGGCAGGAATGTTCCTCGCCGCACCCGGCAAGGACGGCAAGCCCACCGTCGATCCTGGCATCTTCCCGAAGATGGCCGATGCCCTGCGATTCACGCAGCAGGAAACGAAACTCTCCCTGACCATCGACAAGGCCGGTTGGGTGAAGTTGCTGCCCTAACGCCGCTCAGCGCGCGGGAGCGCCGAGCCGTCGAGCTGCGGCCATGTAGCCAGCGCAGTTGGCCTTCAGCTCGCCGAGCGAATCGCCGCCGAACTTCTCGACGAGCGCGCGTGCCACTTCGAACGCGACGACATGCTCCATCACCACGCTCGCCGCGGCGATCGCGCTGATGTCGGATCGTTCGTACTGGCTGGTGACGGCTTCGTGCGATCGAAGGTCGACGCTGGGCATCCCCTTCAGGATCGTCGAGATCGGCTTCATCGTTCCGCGCACGACGATCGGCATTCCGTTGGTCATCCCCCCTTCCAGCCCGCCTGCGTTGTTGGAGGGGCGGACGAATCCGAGGCATGCTTCACCTGCGCGTGCGGCGTCGTATTGGATTGGGTCGTGCACATCGCTGCCGCGACGCCGCGCAACCTCGCAGCCAAGGCCAATCTCGACCGCCTTGAATGCCTGAATGCCCATCACCGCGGCGGCGAGGCGGGAATCAAGCCGCTGATCGCAGCTAACGCACGAGCCGAGCCCCGGCATCACACCGAAGACATGCACCTCGCAGACGCCGCCAACGGTGTCCTTGTCGATCTTCGCCTGACGGATGTGGGCGACGATCCGCTGCGAGATCGCATCGTCGGGGCAATTGACCTCGCTCGCGTCGCGCGCAGCGACGAAGGCGTCGAGCGTCGCATGCGCGGGCTGCATGTTCGAGTTCGCATCCAGCGCGCCACGCACGAATCCGACCGCGCGGATCCCGAATTCGCGCAGGAGACATGAGGCGACCGCTCCCGCCGCCGTCCGCGCCGCGGTCTCGCGGGCGCTCGCCCGTTCGAGCGTCGAGCGGCAATCCTCGGTCAGCCACTTAAGGCTCCCGGCGAGGTCGGCGTGACCGGGCCGCGGCCGAAACACGGGCGGCGTCTTCACGGCATCATCGAGGCGCGAGTCCGCGTTGACGATCTCAATGGCAATCGGGGATCCGATGGTCGCACCGCCGCGAAGGCCCGAGAGGAACTTCGCTTCGTCGTGTTCGATCTTCTGGCGTGCGCCACGACCGTAGCCCCCCTGTCGCCTGCGCAACTCCGCGTCGATCCACGCCTGATCGATGGCGACACCCGCGGGCATCCCCTCGATAAGTGCGATGAGTGCGGGTCCGTGTGATTCGCCGGCAGTTCGGTAGGTCAGCGCGCCCACGCGGGCGATCCTATCGCCCCCGGTGCGCCGTGCGCGCGGCGCGCGCCGTGCGCGAAGGCGCGCCTCAAGGCAGCGGCGCGCTCCCTGTCCACGCGCGGAACTGCGCGCGAGCCTGCGCGAGGAACATCGCCGCCCCTCCGAGCGTCGGTGCGCCGCACCGCTTCGCGCGCGCAAGCAGCGGCGTCTCCTCGGGGGCGTACACCGCGTCGAACACGAGCGTCGATGCATCAAGCGCGACTCCCTCGGGAAGCGGATCCCCCTCTGGATCCGGGCCAGCCGTCATCCCGACGCTCGTGCAGTTGGCGATGACATCGAACTTCTCCTTGGGGAGATGGCCCGGCGAGACGACGGCGATCTCCCCCAAGTCTCCCGCCAGATCCTTGGCGAGCTGCTTCGCGTGCTTCGGCGTGCGATTCAGGATCGAGACCATCGCCCCCGCCTTCGCAAGCCCGTACACCGCCGCCCTCGCGGCTCCGCCGGCGCCGAGGACCAGCACCCGTGCCCCCTTGAGTCGCTTCTTCGTCGACGACGCGAGCGCGCCTTCGATCACCTCGACGATTGCTCCCGCATCGGTGTTCATCCCGCGCAGCGAGCCGTCCGTGCCCCGCACGATCGTGTTGACCGCGCCGAGGGCCGCCGCGTCATCGTCCACCTTGCCGCCGACCTCGGCCAGGTAGTCGAGCGCATGGACCTTGTGTGGCGCGGTGACCGCGGCCCCCGAAAAATCGAGCCCCTCGCAGGCAATCAACTCCCCGAGCGTCGCCTTGAACGCTTCCCACATCGGCGCGACGGCGACGGGGAACATCCGGCCATCAAACTTCGCCTTGCGGAACCATGTGTTGTGCACCGCCGGCGAGCGCGAGTGCGCCACCGGATACCCGATGACCGCGTACACCTTCGTCGATCGCGTGATCGTCCGGAAGTCCCAGTCCTCAAGAAGCTCGTGCAGCGTCGGCTGTCCCGGTGCGGTCCCGTGTTCATCGCTCCGCGCATAGGTCAGGAACCCGCCGAACTTGGGTGCAAGCACCCGACTCATCAGGCCGTGCTCGCCCATGCAGAGCGCAATCGTCGGCTTCGCCCGGAGCCGGAGCAGTTCAAACGCCTCCATGTTGTCACGAGCGGTCCGTGCGGTCCACACAACCTTTGCGACAGCGACAGACTGGTCGGCCCAGATCTCTGAGACCTTGCCCGAAAGTCCCGGCGGCCTCCCCCGAAAGTCGTGGAACGACAGGATGGCCCGCGCCCTCCCTTCATGAGCGACGCTCCCCCGATGCAGGCTCGCGACAAATGCGCGACTCGACTCCCCTTCGTGCATCGCCGCGAGTTCGATGTCGATGTATGCCGGAGGCGGCGAGGCCGACGCGAAGGCGTGCCACGCAGCGAGTCGAGTCTCGTGGCCTCCGCCGAACGCCCCACCCTCGGACTCGTCGCGCACCGTCACGATGCACGGCAGCGGACTCTCCTCGATGAGCCGCACCGCCGCGCGAATCCCTCCCTCGGTCTCCACCAGCGAGTCGAGCCGCCATTCAACAAGATCGGCGCCATGCCCCTTCGCCTCGCGCGCAAGATCGAGCGCCCGCGAGATGCCGTCCGACCTCACCACAGGTATGGCGACTGCTATGCGCGTCACGCTTCGCAGCGTACTGCGATGACTCGAACCGTCTCGGCTCGGCTGATTAGCATCCGATGATGGATGACGCAGACAGTTCGTCGGTCGAAGGCATCGAGGACGAGGCCTATCACTGGCTTCGCTCCCACCTCTCGGGATACTTGCGGTTTGACGGCGAGCGCGTCGCCATCAAGGTCGCACCTGCCGCAGACGGTGGGCTCGTTGCGCCCGTCATGGTCGCCATGCTCATGGCCGCGGACACCGTCCTCGAACTCCCCGACGACGGCGACAACGACCTGCACTTGATGGTCTCCCTTGAACGGTTCGACGAACGCACCGACACTGCCGGATGGGCCGATCGGTGGCGGACCTATCACGGCTCACCACCCGACGTGAACTGGGCGCGCGTCATCGTCGACGCCTCCAAGTACCGCGGTTACTTCATCGACGGCGAGGCCTATGTCCGCGCGAATCTGCTCGCAGCGGTCGAGGGCAGCCTCTGCCGCGAACTCAACTCCACCGCGCGCGACGCCGTTCGCAAGGCGATTCACGGCCAGTACCGCACAGATGCCATCGAGCCCACGGTCGTCTGTGTCGATCCCTCTGGGTTCGATGTCCGGCGCGAGCATGATGTCCTGCGACTGCGATCTCCCGAGGGCTTCGTGATCGCCGACCTTGCGAGCGCGATCGCGTCACTCAACGAGATCGCCAAGGGCTGATTACGCACGCGCGCCCCTAGACTGTCAGAGACAGGAGTCCTCCCCATGCCCCAACACGATGGCAAGCAGAAGTTTCCCGGATCACTCAACAGCGCGATGATCGACGGGCCCGAGGGAGATGCTGCGCAGGAGTACGCCAATCACTTCGGCGAGCCGGGATACTCGGACATCAGCAAGGTCTACATCCGGCAGAACTACGCGGGCTACTCCGAGGAGAACCAGGAAGTGTGGCGGACCATGTACGACCGCCAGATGGGCTACCTCGAAGAGATGGCATCCTCGGTCTATCTGACCGGCGCCCGGTCGATCAAGCTCGTCCGCGACTACCTCCCGTACATCGAGGGACCCAAGTCGATCAACAATTATCTCTTTAAGCTCACGGGATGGCAGAGCCGGGCTGTGCCCGGTTACCTCCCTGCGAAGACATTCTTCGCGTGCTTGGCGCGTCGCGAGTTCCCGACGACGATCGTCATCCGCCCCAAGGAGTCGATCGACTATCTCCCCGAGCCGGACATGTTCCATGATGTGTTCGGTCATGTGCCGCTCCATGCCGACCCCACCTTCGGCGACTTCCTGCAGACCTACGGCCGCGCCGCGGCGACGACGGAAGATCCGGCCCATGTCGAGCGGCTCGCGCGTCTCTTCTGGTTCACCGTCGAGTTTGGGCTCATTCGCGAAGGAGGCGAGGTCAAGCTCTATGGCTCGGGGCTCATCTCAAGCCCCGGGGAGAGCCGTCATGCACTCACGAGCAGCGATGTCGACCGCCGCCCCTTCGACCTCGAGACCGTCTGCAACACCGCCTTCGAGATCGATCACTACCAGCCGATTCTCTATGTGCTCGAGAGCTTTGACCAGCTGCGCGACGCGATGAACTCGTACGCCCAGAAGATCCTGAGCGGTCAACCCGTCCGCGCCTGATCGTCATCGATCCCCGACCGAACCCACGCACTCCCCATGACTCCCCCCGCCTCCACCGTGCGCCGTCGACGAACTGCGAGCGCTTCCGCCGCGCCCTCTTGCATCCCACCCGCTGAGTTCGCGCAGCGCCGCGAGTCGGTCCTTCGTGCGCTCACACGCGAGGGCGGCGCGCTCGGGTTAGTCGTCGCGGGCGATGCCGACCCCTCGCTCACCGCAGCGTGGCGTCCCAATCCGAACTTCGAATACCTGACCGGCATCACCGACGAGTCTGGGGCGATGCTCCTCTTCTGTCCCTCGCACCCTGTCGCGGCGCGACGCGTGCAGCTCTTCCTGAAGCCACTCAATCCGGAACTCGAACGCTGGGATGGATTCCGTCCCGCAGTCGACGCGGCCCTCAAGAAGCGCTACGGCGTTGCGACGATTCTGCGCACCGATGCCTTTGCGCGAGCCCTCCTCGAGAGCGCCAAGCGATCGAAGCGACTTGCATGCCTCCACCCGTTCGCGGCGCACACGGCGCCGGTGTCGCCGGATCTTGCGATCTTCAAGGAGAGCGCCGCGCGAATCCCCAATGCCTCGATTGTCGATCTCTCGTCGCTTCTTCCGGCCATGCGCAGCGTGAAGAGCAAGGCGGAAGTTGCCATGATGCAGCGCGCCGCGGACATCACGGCGGTGGGCTTCGAGGCTGCGCGCGCCGCAGCTACTCCAGGCCGCACGGAGTTCGATGTGCAGGAAGCCGCTGAGCACGCGTACAAGACTGCTGGCGCGAGTTCGACCGCCTATCGCACCATCGCAGGCACCGGATTCAACGCGACCGTCCTCCACTACCACGCCAACACCGCCCCCCTCAAGGATGGCGACCTCCTCGTGCTCGATTCGGGGGCCTCCTTCGGCGGATACGCCGCCGATGTGACGCGCACCTTCGCGGTCTCTGGCAAGTTCACCGCGAGGCAGAAACTCGTCTACGACACCGTGCTCAAGTCACAGCTCGCCGCGATCCGCGCGTGCCGAGCGGGCGCCCAGATGAGCGCCGTTGATGCCGCCGCGCGAAAGATCATCACCGCCGCGGGATTCGGCGACCACTTCATCCACGGGATCGGCCACCACCTCGGCCTCGAGGTGCACGATGCCGATCCGCAGACGGCGCTCGAACCGGGAATGATCGTCACCGTCGAACCGGGGATCTACATCCCCGAGGAGTCGCTCGGTGTACGCATCGAAGACGATGTGCTCATCACCAAGGGGACCCCCAAGGTCCTCACCAACGCCATCCCGAAGTGAATGCCCCGCGGCCCGGCCCCGCGTGCGCGGCGTCACGCGTCGAGCGGGTACATCCAGTGCCACCCCAAGAGTGAGAGGGAGTACAGCACGGGGATCGCCGAAATGACGACGGCCGCCAATGCAAGCCTGCGGGCCACGATGATCCGCTCGCGTGAGATCCACTCGCAGGCGACGACGACAAAGAGCACGAGGCTGAACTTCAGCCCGATCGCCCCCCAGAGTCCCCAGTGACGAATGGCCATGTCCGCGATGGGGTTCACCTCTTCGCCGCCCCGCCGGATCAGGATGTACCAGGTCAGCATGATGTCGCAGGCCGACAGGAACAGGAACCAGACGTACTCGTTCTGAAACCTCAGATGGGGGACAGCGAGGAAGTGCGGTCGCGGCGTCGGTTCCAACGCGAAAAGCGTAGCGCGAACTAGAGAATGGGATCGTGCGACGGGAGGTTGTGCGCCGGGGCGGTGTTGAGCGTCACCAGGCGATCCGCCTGCGACTCCTTGGCCCCATCGGGCGAGACGTAATCGCTGTGACAGGTCGCCTTCCCCGCATCGGCACCCATCGCGGCCTTCGTCTTCGAGGCCAATCGGTGGATTTCTTCCGGCGCGAGCACCCCGCGCTTGGCGAGAATCTCCGCTTGCTCGGGGGTCAGCGCGGCGCTGCGCACAGGCTTCCCTCGCTGGAAAGCCTCATCCTTTCCGCTGGCAAACTCCTGGATCTCCTTGCTGATCCGCACGCTGCACCAGTCGTGGCCGCACATCGCGCAGAAGTCGGTGTCGACATCGAGATCTTCGTCGTGATAGGCGCGCGCGGTGTCGGGATCGAATGACAATTCGAAGTGACGCTCCCAGTTGAGCGCGGCCCGGGCCTTGGTGAGTTCATCGTCGCGGTCGCGCGAGCCGGGGATTCCGAGCGCGACATCAGCCGCATGAGCCGCGATCTTGTAGGCAATGCATCCCTGCTTGACATCGTCACGCTTCGGTAGACCGAGATGCTCCTTCGGTGTCACGTAGCACAGCATGCTCGCGCCGTGGTACCCCGCTGCGGTCGCGCCGATGCAACTGGTGATGTGGTCGTAGCCCGGGAAGCAGTCGGTGACGAGCGGTCCGAGCACATAGAAGGGCGCGCCGTGGCAAAGCCGCCGCTGCAACTTCATGTTGAACTCAATCTGATCGAAGGGGACATGGCCCGGTCCTTCGACCATGACTTGAACGCCCATTCGCCAGGCGCGCTCGGTGAGTTCACCGATTGTCTCGAGTTCCGCGAGTTGCGCCCGGTCCGTCGCGTCGGCGAGTCCGCCCGGACGCAGTCCATCGCCAATCGAGAACGTGACGTCGTACCTGCGCAGGACCTCGCAGATCTGCTCCCACCCCGTGTACATCAGGTTTTCCCGGCTGTGCACGAGCATCCACTTCGCGAGGAGGCTTCCGCCGCGGCTCACGATCCCGATGAGGCGATCCTTGATGTACTGGAGATGCCCTCGTCGCACTCCCGCATGGATCGTGAAGTAGTCGACTCCCTGCTGCGCCTGATGCTCGAGCATCGCGAGCACGCACTCCATGTCCAAGTCCTCAAGCTTGCGTCCGATGATCATCGAGTAGATGGGGACGGTGCCGATGGGGACGGTGCTGTTGCGCACGATCGCCTCGCGGCAGGCATCAAGGTCGCCACCCGTCGAGAGGTCCATCACAGTGTCCGCCCCCCACCGCTCGGCCCACCGGAGCTTCTCCACTTCCTCTTCGGTCCCCGACGAAACGGGACTCGCCCCCATGTTCGCGTTGATCTTCGTCTTCGACGCGCGACCGATCGCCATCGGATCGAGCCGGTACCCAAGATGCACACGATTCGCGGGAATCACCATTCGCCCCGCGGCGACCTCGTCGCGCACCTGCAGCGCGGTGAGATGCGGCTCGCGCTCGGCGACCCGTCGCATCTCGCGCGTGAGGAGACCGAGTCGAGCGTGTTCAAGTTGCGTGATCGGCTCGAATCCCGCGGGCGCGCGGGCGGTCAGATATGGCCCGACATCGGTTCGGCCATGACCCGCGCAACCAACTTCATGGGAGGGACTGGGCGCAAGACTCCAACCCTCAGGGAGAAAATCCCATGCCGTCTTGGAACTCGGAAGTGGCATCCCCGGGGTGTCCGGTGAAGCGAAGGCGAGCGGCCCGCCAACAGCACTTCGGAGGGCAAAACTGCCCGGAGTCGTCCCTGCGGCGGTTGAAGATGGATTCGGAGCCCCGTGGAGCGGGAGTTCGTAGATCTCTGACGGCATTGGAGTTGTATTCACGCGAGTATTCGCGATGATAACCCCACGAGTTTGGGAAAATTGGCTACGCTTCAGGAGTTCGGGGATTCTGGGATTGGTTCAGGTTTCTTGCGCTGCCTAGGCTCCGCAGGCGACCGGGGCGCCTCCCGTGACCCAATCAGCGCGAGAGTTGGCAAGCCTCGCGAGGATCCCCCCCTTGATTCACACAGCATTCGTCAGAGAGCACGCACAGCCCGTTCAGTTCGACGAGTTCGACGGCAAGATCATCCAGTCACTCTTGGAGGACGGGCGGATGGTCGGCAAAGATCTCTCCACCGCCGTCGGACTCTCGGAGGCCACGATCAGCCGACGTTGCGGCGTGTTCGCAGAAACACATTCGTTCGACGTCTGCGGGTTCGTCGACCCGTGGCAGTGCGGATGCGGAGCGGTCGAACTGGTGAGCTTCGCCGTCCACGGCGACCCGCAGCGCTCGGCAGAGCGCATCGCGGCGATGGAGTCTGTGCACCGGCTCTCCTGGATGGCCAGCGGCAATCGCCTCTGCGCCCTCTTGACCGGTGTCGATGCCGCAGCAACGCTCGCAACGCGGGACGAGATCGCCGCCGCGTGTTCCGACTTGGAACATGTGGGCACCGACAGCCTGGTGGGAATCACTCAGGGGCACGACTCGGGTGTCAAGGCTGCGGTGAAGGTTCACCCGCTCAAACTGCGCGAGTCCGCACGGCAGCGTCACACCGACCTGCGCCTCATCCGGCTCCTTCAGCAAGACCTGCGCATGACCTACACGGGCATCGCAGCGGCACTCGGAACCTCGATCACGCTGAGCGGCGAGCACACCAAGCGCATCATGACTTCGGGTGCCATCCGACCCATCGGCGTCTTCGACCGGGGACTTCTCGGTCTGCCGCTGACGGCCACGGTTCACCTTTCGTATTCGAAGGGAGCGGCGAACCACGCCCGCACGCTCGCGCAGAAATTGCCGGCGAATCTCATCTATCTCGCCGCAGGCCCCGAGCAGGTGATCGCCGAGATTTCCGTGGCCGACGAGAACGGGGTCTTCGAGTGGATCGAGAAGGCGCGACATCTTGGGGAGCCCCGTTCGATCCGCTGGGATCCGATGCACGCGATCTACAAGCAGACCTACGACTGGTCGATCCCCGGGGCAACTCCCGGCGCGCCGGACTAGTCGCCGCCACGCTGGGGTTATGCTCGGGCTGTGAGTTCCTACGCGGCAGATCGCGCGGACATCGAAGCGGCCGCGGGTCGCATCTCCAAGTGGGCGCACCGCACGCCGGTGATGCGTTCCTCGTACTTCGATGGGCTCGCGGGTCGGTCGGTGCACTTCAAGTGCGAGACCTTTCAGCGGACCGGGTCCTTCAAGTTTCGCGGCGCGTGCAATGCGGTGATGAGCCTCTCGGATGCCGCGGCATCGCGCGGCGTCGTCACGCACTCGTCTGGAAATCATGCGCAGGCGCTCGCGCTCGCGGCGAAACTGCGCGGGATCCCGGCGAATGTCGTGATGCCGAAGGACTCGGCGACCACGAAGATCGCGGCCGTCAAGGGCTACGGCGGACGGGTGATCTTCTGCGAGCCGACCGTCGCCGACCGCGAGGCCACCGCGCAGCGCGTGGTCGCTGAAACAGGTGGAGTGCTGATCCCTCCCTATGACCATCCCAAGGTGATCGCCGGTCAAGGGACGATCGCCCTCGAACTCGTCGAGCAAGTTGCGGAGTTCGACGCGATCATCGTCCCCGTCGGCGGTGGCGGGCTCATCTCGGGAATCACGCTGGGCGCGAAGGCGCTGCGGCCTGATCTCAAGATCATCGGCGCCGAACCGGAAGTGGTCGGCGATGCCGCGGAGTCAAAGCGCCTCGGCGCCCGGCAAGTCGCAACCGGCGCACCGACGATCGCCGATGGCCTGCGCACGTCGCTCGGTGAACTCACCTGGCCCGTGGTGCGCGATCTCGTCGACTCGATCGCCACCGTCAGCGAGGCCGAGATCCGCGGAGCGATGCGACTCGTCTTCGAGCGGATGAAACTGGTCATCGAACCGAGCGCCGGCGTCGGCGTTGCCGCGCTGCTCGGACCACTTCGCGAGCGCCGCGACTTCGGCTCGTGCGCGGTGATCCTCTGCGGCGGGAATGTCGACCTCGACGCACTGCCGTTTCCATGAACGCGATCCACCGGCCACGCCTGCTGAGTCCGACCAACCTCGCGATCGCCGTCGCGGCGCTCGGATACTTCGTCGATGTCTACGACCTGATCCTCTTCAATGTGGTCCGCTGGGAGAGCCTCAAGGACCTCGGCCTCGACGCGCAGCAGCAGGCGACGACGGGTGTGTGGCTCCTCAACATCCAACTGATCGGGATGCTCGTCGGCGGCGTGGCGTGGGGGATGCTCGGGGATCTCCGCGGGCGGCTCTCCGTCCTCTTCGGCTCGATCATCCTGTACTCGGTCGCCAATCTCCTCAATGCGGGTGTGGGGGCGAAGGAGGGGCCGCTCGCCTTCGTCGGCGCGTTCGACCCGATGACCACGTACGCAGTGCTCCGGTTCGCAGCGGGAGTCGGCCTTGCGGGTGAACTCGGAGCGGGAGTGACGCTTGTCGCCGAGATGACATCGCGCCACGGGCGCGGCGTGGCCATCACCTTTATTGGTGCGGTGGGAGTCGTGGGTGCCGTTGTCGCGGGAGTCGTCGGTGAGGAGGCCGGATGGCGCACCGCGTACATGATCGGCGGCGTGATGGGGCTCGCGCTTCTGGCCCTGCGCATCGGGGTTGTCGAGAGCGGGCTCTTCGCTGCGCTCGGCAAGGGAGACACCGGCGTCTCGCGCGGCCTCATCCCGCTGTGCACTTCGCGCACGCTCGCCCTGCGCCTGTTCTCGATCGTGCTCGTCGGCATGCCGATCTGGTTCACGCTTGCAGTGATCGTGGGGCTCGCCCCGCGCATCGCCTCGGCGATGGGGATCGATCCAGCTCCCAAACCGGGAACGCTCGTCGCGCTCTATTACTCAGGGGCGATTTTCGGCGACCTTGCCAGCGGGCTCTTGTCGCAGTGGCTGAAGTCTCGCAAGCGGGCGATCGCCGTCTTCATGGCGGGGACGGCGCTCGGCTGTGCGCTGGTCCTCATCTTGGGAGCGCGCGGCGCGGCGTGGTACGGCGCCGCCACCGTCGTGATGGGGTTCTTCAGCGGCTACTGGATCGTCACCATCATGACGGCCACTGAGTCGTTCGGGACCAATGTGCGCGCGACGGTGACGACGATGACGCCCAATCTCATCCGCGTGAGCGCCGTTCCGGTGACGATGGTCTACCTCGCGCTTGCCGACGCAACGGGCCCGGTTGCCGCAACGTGGTGGACAGGTGCGGGCTGCTTCGCCATCGGCGCGATTGCGCTCGCGTTCGTCAGCGAGCCCTTCGGCAACGACCTCGACTTCACGGAGCGGTGACGGGGGCTGTCCCCTTCGCGATCAGCTCGTCGATCTTCATGAGCCGGCGCGTGTGCTGCGCGCGCTCGGGTTCGAGCCGGGTGAGCGCAAGTATGTGACCGCGAGCCGCCTGGAGATCCCCCGCTTCCATCGCGCATGCGGCGGCAAGTTCGCGCACGGCGGCGTCGTAGGGATCGATGCGCGCCGCACGCTCTGCGGCGACGACCGCTCCCGCAGAGTCCTTTGTCACACGCCTCGCGCGGGCCAGCTCAATCGCAAACTCAGGGTCGCTGTCGGCGCGCGCATCGAGAAACTCGAGATGGGGTCGCGCCATGGCGCGATCTTCGAGGACCAGCGCACGCGCGGCGAGCCGCTGATGGGGCCACGGGTCCAGTGGCCGCGCTGCGGTGTATCGCTCCAAGAGCGCGACGGCGCCGTCCGTCAGTCCGCCGCGCGCGGCCTGTTCAGCAGCGACCGAGTCCGATGCCGCGACCGCACGCTTTGCTGCGATCTCCAGGAGGTCAGCGTGCGTCGGATTCGCCTCGATCATCGACACGATGAGCGACTCCGGAATCGGATCGTCTTCGCCGAGTTTCGCCGCGTTGCGAGCATCGACGATCAGTTCATCGATCGCTGGCAACTCACTGAGCCGCCACGACGAGACCTGCTGCGTCGCCCACGCCTTGAAGTCCGTCAAGAACTGCTCGCGCGTGATCCCGAGCACAGCGGGAAACGCCTTCGCTTCGGGCTCACCTCGTGCATATCGATCGAGCAACGAGACGACGGTCTGCGGTCCATACGCCTCGCGCATGAACTCGACCATCCAGTGCCCCTGCGCGTAGGCCTGCGAGCGGTCAGTCGGGCGCTTCGGTCGCACGAACGCCCACTTGATCTCGTCGAGGTCGAAGAGTTCGTCCTTCTCCAGCGCATGCGCGAGCAACTGGTACGTGGTCCAGTCCCGCGCCTTGTGCTCCGTGTCGACCGCGGCGGCTTCGGTGAACCAGTGCGGGATTCGATTGCTGGTCCGATCAAGCGTGACCGTGTGCACGAATTCGTGGCGCAAGGTGTCGAGCCAATCAAATCGGCCGATCGATCCACCCGTTCCACCTTCCTTCGGCGGCTCGAGCGCGATCACCGGCCCGGTGCTCGCGGCAACCGTGTGGATCTGCGGCATTCCCGTGATCCGGACCGCGAAGTGCTTGTGATCGGGCATCAGTTCGATGGTCGTGCGCACCTTGGGTTCGTGGCCAAAGCGACCGCACACTTCCTTGTACATCGTTTCAAGCTGCGTCGGCATCGACGCCGCGAGCACCTCGTCGACCCCTGGCTGGCACCGCACCCGGAAATGCTCGCTCTCGAACACCTTCCAGCCGCGCAGTTCCTCGAGGAGGTACTTGCTGAAGGCGACGCGCTTGTCGTACGGATCGAGGCGTGCGGCCTCGGTCAGCGCCGCGAGCGCCTCGTCGTCGTGGCCCGCCTGCATCTCGAGGAGGCCGAGTTCATTGCGGGGGACGCTCCAGTTCGGCTCGCGCTTCGCGGCCTCGACAAGGAGATCGGTGGCGTCGGCGTACTGGCGTGCGAGCGAGAGGAACCTTGCAACCTGCCAGTACGCGCGCGCGGATCCCGGCGCGATCGCGTCGGCCTTCGCGAGCGTCGCGCGCATCGCGTCGAAGTCGTATTCAAGAGCGTGGGCCGAAGCCTCGAGGGCGATCCCCTGCATGAGAAGTGGAAGCGCCGACCGAACGGGAGCGATGATGGCGAGTGCCTCCGCCGAATCGAATCGTGCACACGCCGACTCGGCGAGGACGAGGGCGGCCGGTGCGCACACCGCCGAAGGATCAATCGTCGCGGCCGCCTCGGTGATCTTCTGCGCTGCCCGCTGCGCACCATCGAAGTCGAATCCCATCAGCGAGATCTTCCCCAAGAGCGACCACACTTCTGCGGAGCGCGGGTTGAGTCGAACCGCCTCGTGCAGCGCCGCGACCGCCTCCTCCAGATTGTGCTTCTCGATGAGGAACCGGGCCTCGGCGAGGCGAGGTCGCCAGTCGAGGCGGTCGAGGTTGCGAGCGTCTTCCAGCGTCCGCATGATGAGGTCACATGCGGCTTGGTCGGCCGCGCGAACGCGCGCGAGCACTTGCAGCGCGATCGCAGCGCGCACGAGATCTTCCGAAGTCTTCCACTTCCCGAGCCCGAGATCGCGGAGCACCTCGTCGGCAGCCACCGCAGCCTCGGCAATTCGGCCGAGTGCCTCGAGCGCCTCGGCGCGCAGCGAAGACGCGGCAATCCCCGGCAAGTCAGTGAGTACCTCGATCGCCTCGGAGCCTCGCCCCTGCCTGATGAGCGCTTCTGCGGCAACCGTTGCATCGACCCCCTCCGGGACCTTCGCGGAAGTCACGACCGCATTCGGAATCCCCGCGTCAATCGCCGCTCTTGCCCGCACCGCGGGATCGACGAGATCCTCCTGAGTCCAGAGCCCATGCTTGAGCCGACCTGCTCGCTTCTCCGCATCGCTCAACCACTCGGCCGATGCCTCAGCGACCGCTGCGGGGGATGGCTCGGCGGACTTGGGGACGGCCGAGCCCTGCTTCGCGTCAGCATCGAAGCCGATGCTCAGCGCACCGAGGAGCGCGATTGGCAGGATGTGAATGGCAGCGCGCATCATGTGGATCATGAGACTCGACGAGCGATTCCAAGCCTATCCGGCTCACGCAAGGGGACGAGTGTCGATCTTCCAACCATCCATCGCGGGCGGAGTCAGGAGATCGCGCGCGGCGGCATCGAGCCCCGCGTCGAGCTTCCCGTGGCGAAAGAGCGCTCTCGTCGCATCGCCGTTGACCTGCTCGACATCGATCGCCTCCGGCGCGAGCGTCGCCTTGTCGAGGACGATCGTCAGCGCCGCCGTGTCGCGGGCCATCGCCGTCCCCGCACGCGGGACGAGACGGAGCGCGACGAGCGCCTCCGCGCGCGGCACGAGCGACTTGAAGAACGGCGCGACGGGAAGTGTGCTGCCCGTCACCGTGAACTCCCGCAGAATGTCCGCTTTGGGCTGTCCAAGCGGCACGGGAAACGGTCCCTCGCCCACTCGCAGTGGATCGACACTCTCCCCCGCGCGGGCGACTTGCCTCCGAATGCACTGCTTGCGCGCGCAGTCGAACTCGTCGAACCAGCCTCCTGTAAAGAGGAAGCGCCGGCCATCGGTGGATCCACGACCGCTCGAGTCGATGAACTCATCGACGATGATCGCGACCTTCCGGGTGGGACCGACCGCACCCTCGACGACGATCCGACCGCGACGGATCTCCTTTTCCTCGGTAAGCGCCTCGAACTTCTCGACAGTGGCCGACGCGGTGAAGTCCTTCATCGACTTCCCCTGCGCTTCCATGCGAGTCAGCAGCGCATCGACCTCATCTGTCGGTGCAGGTGACGCCACCGGCGGCGGAGTTGGCGTCGTCGCCTCGGGCACGTCCATCGCTGCAGGTGGTGCCGCTTGGCACGCGATGAGAAATGCGAGCAGTGCGGGAAACATCGGTGAACTCCACATCATCCCAGAGGCACCTGTTCGACGACCTCAAGGCCGAAGCCGCTCAGCGACGGCAAGCTGCGGGCGTGGTCGGTGAGGACGCGCAACTTTCTGAGCCCAAGGTCGCGCACGATCTGGCTCCCGATCCCATACTCGCGCTGTCCTGGCGGATGCGTCTTCGCCCCAATTCCGCTGGGGCCAGAGAGATTCGGGGTGTTCACGTCGTGGCTGCCGGTGCGCCTCACCTGATGAATGATGTCGGCGAGATCCCCGCCTTCGGACTCGATTCGCAGGTAGAGCAGCACTCCCTTGCCTGCCGCGCGGATCGCCCGCAGCGATGCGTTGATCGTCTGCTGCCCCGTACGACCGCCGTCAGCGGGCACAACGGACAGGATGTCGCCGAGGACATCGCGTCGATGGACGCGAACCAGCACGGGATCAGTGTGCTCGATCACCTGCCCCTTGCTGTCGAGCGCGCCGACTCCTCCGAGACAGAGCGCGAGATGCGGCTGCGGGTCGATGGAAGTGTGCCACGCAAAGAGCCGGAATGGCCCCTCCGCTGTCTCGACGGCGAGGCCATCCTTCGGATCGAGTCGAGTGACGAGCCCTTCACTCTGCAACCGATGCTCGATCACCTGCTCGACCGAACACATCTTCAGTCCATGTTGCGCGCACACCTTCGCGAGGTCATCCATGCGCGCCATTTCGCCGTCCTCGCGAACGACTTCGATGATGCAGGCGGCGGGCGAGAGCCCCGCGAGCTTGCACAGATCGACTGACCCTTCGGTCTGGCCGGTGCGCACGAGCACGCCTCCTTCGCGTGCACGCAGCGGATTGATGTGGCCCGGACGGACGAAGTCGTCGACGCGGCTCGTCGGACTCGCGAGCAGCCGAATCGTCGTCGCGCGATCGCGGGCGCTGATCCCCGTGCCGACGCCATGCTTCGGGTGACCGTCCACCGAGACGGTGAAGGCCGTTCCCCGGAGGCTCGAGTTGACGCTCGCCTGCGGCCCGAGGTCCAGGCGGTCGCAGGACTGCGGATCCATCGCCACGCAGAGGTAGCCCCCCGCCACGCGAGTCATGAAGTTCACCAACTCCGGAGTGACCGTTTCGGCGGCGCAGACGAAGTCCCCTTCGTTCTCGCGCTGCTCGTCATCGACGAGCACGATGATCTTTCCCGCGCGGAGATCAGCGAGGATGTCGGGGATGGGAGCGAACATGCCGGGTGGGGCCCTGCACTTTATCCTTGCGCGATGCCTTCCGCGACGACTCGCCGTTCCACCCGTCCACGCACCGCAACTCCTCAGAGCGCGCCCACGCTCCGGCGCCGCGACGAAATCTGGCTCCTCGAACTCACCTCGACCCCGACAGCGGCCGGTCGCGAGGAGCGGGTGATGGCATGGATCGACGCGTGGCTCGCCCCGCGACTCGCGAAACTCGAAGTCCGCCGCGACGACGCCGGGAACTATCTCATCCGCCGCAAGGACCGCACCAAGGAAGCGCCCCCCCTCCTCATTACGGCGCATCTCGATCACCCGGCGTTTGTGGTCGTCGCGCCGGTTGGGAAGCGACCCCCCAAGGGGTGCATCGAACTCGAGTTTCGTGGCGGCGTCCATGACTCGTACTTCGTAGGCACGGCCATCGAGATCATCGACTGTCATGGAGCTCGTCACGACGCGAAGATCGTCCGCCTCGACTCGAAGGCCAAGCCCTTCAAGCGCGTCCACGCGAAGTTGGCCCGTGCATCCTCCGCGACGGCGCTCTCGATCGGAGATGTCGGCCGATGGACCCTGCCCGCTCCGCGCATCGTTGAACGGACGCTCACTCAAGGGAGCGCGTCTCCAACTCCGGTGCGCGTGATCGAGACGCATGCCTGCGATGACCTCGCGGCCGTCGCTGCCGCATGCGCGGCATTCGATCGGCTCCTCAATGAGCGCGGTGCCGCCAATCTTGGACTCCTCTTCACCGTCGCCGAGGAAGTCGGCTTCATCGGCGCGATCCACGCCGCGCGCAATCGGTTCATCCCGTCCGGATCGCGTCTCCTCTGTCTCGAGAACTCTCGCAGCTTCCCCCACGATTCACCCATCGGCGCGGGTGCGATCCTGCGCGTCGGCGATCGGATCAGCGTCTTCAGTCCCGCGCTCACCAACGCGCTCGCCGATCTCTATCAGGCGCATGCGAAGGCGCACCCGGGTTTCCGCTGGCAGCGCAAACTCATGGCCGGTGGCGCCTGCGAAGCGACGGCGTTCGCCGCGTATGGCTTCGAGTCGACGTGCCTCTGTCTGCCGCTTGGCAACTACCACAACATGACCGAGATCGATGCCACCCTCGCGGCGACGAAGCGAAACCCAAAGACGCGCGGCACCATCGGACCCGAGTTTGTCTCCATCGACGACTTCCACGGCCTCGTCGACATGCTCCTCATCGCCGTGCGCGGTCTGGCGAAGGCCCAGAAGGGCCACTCACCGACCGCTGCCCACCGCGCGCTCATGGAGTCGATCTACGCCAAGTCGAGCGTCGTCCTCGAAGGGTGAGTCCGTAGGATCCCCTCCCCCATGGATCCCGCGAGCACACCGACACGAAGCTGCGACCTCGCGAGTGTCCTCGAGCAAGGACTGCGCAGCGCAATCGCATCAGCATGCGGGATCGACGAAGCGCGCGCCGACCCGCAGGTGAAGTCGTCGGCGACTCCCAAGTTCGGCGACTTCCAGGCGAACTTTGCGATGGCGCTGGCGAAGGCGCTCGGCAAGCCGCCGCGCGATGTCGCGCAGGCGGTCATCGCCGCCGCGACCGCTCCGCTCGCGTCGCTGTGCGAGAAGATGGAGATCGCCGGCCCGGGCTTCGTCAACATCACGCTGCGCGCTTCGGCGATCGCCAATGCGCTCGACGCGATGGACTGCCCGACCCTCGGCGTCCCGACGGTTGCGGGAACGAAGACGGTCGCCGTCGATCTCTGCGGCGTCAATGTCGCCAAGCAGATGCATGTCGGACATCTGCGCGCGACGATCATCGGCGACACCATCGCGCGCATGCACGAACGGCTCGGCTGGCGGGTCTACCGCCAGAACCACCTCGGCGACTGGGGGCTGCCCATCGCCATGACGCTCGCGTCGCTCAAGCGGCACGGCATCGACTTGGGCAAGGTGACCCTCGACGACCTCAACTCCGCGTACCGCGGCGCGCAGGCCGAGGGAGAGACGGATCCAACGGCACTCGCCGATGCCCACGACACACTGCGAAAGCTGCAGGCGGGCGACGAGCCCACCGTCGCCGACTGGCAGCGACTCATCGCCGTGACGATGGCGGAGGTGTTCGCCACCGCCGCAATCCTCGGCGTCGATCTCTCCGAGCGCCACAGCCGAGGCGAGAGTTTCTTCCGGGAGCGCTTGGGGCCGACCGTCGCCGCCTTCGTCGATGCAGGCATCGCCGAGCGCGACGCAGGCGCGCTCATCGTCCGCTTCCCCGACCGCGAGCGGCCGCTGCTCATCCAGAAGTCCGATGGCACCTCGCTCTATTCGACCACCGATCTCGCCGCCGTGCGCTACCGCGTGCAGGAACTCGGCGCCGATCTCGTCGTCTACTGCGTCGACGCACGACAGCGCGATCACTTCAAGGATGTCTTCGATGCGGTCGTGCGCATCGGCTGGACCCATCGCCCGGGACGCCCCGACGCGCGCCTCGTCCATGTCCCCTTCGGCGCAGTCCTCGGCGAGGACAAGAAGCCTCTCAAGACCAGGAGCGGCGAGAATGTGACGCTCGTCTCGTTGCTCGAAGAAGCGACGGCGCGGGGCCGCCGCGAGGTGCATGCGCGCGCCGCCGATCCCGAGGCGCACACCGCCACCCACACACGCGAGGAACTCGACGCCATCGGCCAAGCTGTCGGCATCGCGGCGATCAAGTACGCCGACCTGTCAGGCGATGTCGGCCGCGACTATGTCTTCGACCTCGATCGCATGGTCTCGTTCGAGGGCGACACCGGCCCGTATCTCCAGTACGCGCACGCGCGCATCGCGGGGATCTTGGCCAAGGCCGGGACCATCGACCTCCACGCGCCGCTCACAATCGCCACCTCCGAGGAACGGGCACTCGCGCTTCACCTACTCCGGTACGGCCCGGCGCTCGAAGCGGCCGCCGCGTCGCTCGCACCCAACCGGCTCGCCGCCTACATCTACGAACTCGCCAACACCTTCAACGCCTTCTATCAGGCGTGTCCGGTGCTCAAGGGGGACGATGCTGCGGTCCGCGCGTCACGCCTGCGCCTCGTATCGCTGACGCGCTGCGTCCTCAGCGACGCGCTCGGCATCATGGGAATCACTGCGCCGATGCGCATGTAGCCTGACCCCATCGCGCACGATCACGCCAACCTGCACGTGATCGACCATCCGCTGGTCCACCACAAACTCGCGGAGTTGCGGGCGCGCGCGACCCCATCGCGCGAGTTCCGCCGCCTTCTCGGCGAGATCGCAGCGCTGATGACCTACGAAGTCTGCCGGGGATTCGCCACCGCGCCGTGCGACATCGAAACTCCGCTCGAGACGATGAAGGGCCGCAGGCTCGCTCGACCCGTCACCGTCGTCCCCGTCCTGCGCGCTGGCCTCGGCATGACTCGCGGAGTCCTCGACATGCTCCCCGACGCCCGCGTCGGCCACATCGGCGTCCGGCGCGACGAGGAATCAGCGCTGCCCATCAGCTACTACACGCGACTCCCCGCCGATGCGGGAGACGGTCCCGTCCTCCTCGTCGACCCGATGCTCGCGACCGGCGGGAGCGCCGACCAGGCGCTCGCGCTCCTCCAGGAGGCCGGCTGCCGCGATGTGCGGCTCGTGTGCATCGTCGCGGCACCCGAGGGGGTCGCGCACCTTGCGCGCACGCATCCACATGTCTCCATCTACGCCGCGGCGCTCGACCGCCAACTCGACGAACGCAAGTTCATCCGGCCCGGCCTCGGCGACGCGGGCGATCGCTGCTTCGGCACCTGATCCCCTCGCGCGCGCTCACGCGTTCTTGTTCCACTCGACATCCGCGACGCCGCGCTCCTTGTTGGCGCGGCGCGCCATCGCGAAGAGGAGATCGCTGATCCGGTTGAGGAGGTGGACCGTCGATGCACCGAGGGGCTGCTCCTTCGAAAGCGACACGGCCAGTCGCTCAGCCCTTCGGCAAACGGTGCGCGCGACATTCAGCCGCGCGGCAAGTTCGCTCCCCCCGGGCAGCACGAACGCACGAATGGGATCGTTGCCTGCCTCGATCTCGTCGATGAACCGCTCCGTCTCTTCGACATGGCGCGCCTCGATCCGAGCCACGCGCGACGCGGCTGGCGCTGATGCATCGCCTGGCGTCGCAAGGTCCGCACCAAGGTCAAAGAGCCGCGACTGGAGCCCTGTCAGCATCGCTGCGATGCGGGCCTCGCCTAGATGCGCAGAGTCACAAGCCGCCACGCACATTCCGAGCCACGAATTCAGTTCATCGACGGTGCCGTACGCCTCGATGCGCGGGTGGTCCTTGTCGACCCGACCCGCGCCAAAGAGTCCCGTCGAGCCATCATCACCCGTGCGTGTGTACAGCTTCATCGTTTGACCTCCGGTGTGTCTGGATGCGTCACCATCGCGGCGGGAGTGAGCCTCACCCCTTGCTCGTCGGCGACGACAACCTCGAATCCACCGCGCAAGGCGCCCGACCCAATCCGACCATCGCGCGACAGCACAATTACGCCGACCTGCTGGTGCGGCTCAGGCGAGTACGTTCGCTCGATCCGCTCGAGTACTTCACGCACGGCCTCCTGTGGCGTACTCCCCCGACGCATCAACTCGACCGCGAGAAACGTCCCGCACACCCCCATGACAAGTTCGCCATTGCCCGTCGCAACCGCACCCCCGACCTCAGGATCCACGTAGAGCCCATGCCCCGGAATCGGCGAGTCGCCGACGCGCCCAGCCAGTTTGTAGGCCATGCCGCTTGTCGAGCACGCTCCCGCCATCACTCCAGCACTATCAATGGCGAGCACACCGACGGTGTCATGTGACGGAGGCGTCTCGCCGCCAGTGCGCCATCGCTCCCACGCCGCGCGCGCAGCCGGCGCCAGAAGATTGGACTCGCGCATTCCCAGCGCACGTGCGAAGTCATCGGCTCCCTTCCCCGCGAGCATCACATGCCTCGTGCGCTCCATCACCATTCGGGCGAGATCGGTCACATCCAGATGCTTCGCGACCGCGCAGACCGCTCCGCACTTCGCCGGACTGACCATCACGCACGCATCGAGCGTGACATGACCCGTGGCATCGGGAAGTCCACCGAGTCCGACGGAGTCCACGGTCGGATCTCGTTCTGTTGCTCGTGCAACCGCACAAACTGCATCGAGCGCGCTGCCCCCGGCAATAAGTGGCGCAATTGCGCCCTGGCAGCCTCCAGTTGCAAGACTCCATGTGGCGGCGATGATCGGCATGGGCTCCTGAGAGTCCAGAATAGGCCACATCGGTGGCCCCCCTTTTCCGACCACGATGGAGCCAAACCGCTGCCTGTGCGTATGCTCTTGGGTCCTCGGTTCCCCGAGATGATCTGCGGGTATCGTCCGCGATCTCGATTCGTCCGCCCCCCCACACAGCCCCCACACACATGACCCACATCCGCCGCGCGTTCACCATCGTCGAGCTTCTAGTCGTTGTCGCGATCATCTCGCTCCTCATCGCCATCCTCCTCCCCGCCATCGGCAAAGCGAAGGACGGCGCGCTCGTGACCCAGAGCATTGCCAACCTGAACAATCTTGGCAAGGCCAACGCCACCTACGGCGGCGACTGGCAGGACCGCCAGTTCACCGCGTGCCCCGACGATGTCGGCTCGTCTCCCAACGGCGACTGCACGAATTACATCAACAACATCGCGTGCCCGGCGCAGCAGATCCTCGGCTGGGACGAAGGCGGCGGTCTCTGGGGCTACTGGCTCGGTGGCGGCCTCTGTGTAGGCATGCCCGGCAATTGCGGCAACTGGATCGTCCTCTGGCCGTGCGAGTGGGTGACGACAAATGGCATCTTCGGTTCCTGGCGCATGCCAAACGTGAAGGCCTTCAACGATTACGTGAACGGCCGCTTCTATGACAAGGTGTACTGGGCCCCCAAAGACCGGTACAACTTGGAACGCATCGCGGAACCTCTGGCCAAGCCAGGCGAGTTTTCGGTGCCGCCGAATCCACCGGTGTACTCCACCTATTGCTGGAGCCCCGCAGCGATGTGGGCGCCCGACGTCCTCAGTTCGACGACCCTCGATTGCCCGAACGCCGGAAAGCCCGGCCAGTGCGGTCCAGGCGCGTGGCGCTCACCCGCGTCAAGCGCGGCGGCATACCCCGATCTCAAGACCCGCATGATCGAGCACCAGTGGCTGCAGAACAAGGAAGGCGGCGACTTCAACCCTGGGTTCGGCGGCACGGTGCCGTGGCTCTGGAATCAGGGTTACAACTCGGCACCCGCGACGCTCTACTTCGACGGTCACGTCACCCTCGCTGGCGTCTCCGATGCCATGGAAGCGGACGCCCGATCCAAGGGACAGAACGCACTCAACACCAACATGTGCGGCACGGCCAAGGGCCTGTGGCATCGCGGTACCCCACTTGGGGCCACTGGCTACTACGGAAACCTCGGATACGACATGCTCGTGAACACCAACTACCACGTGCTCACGACGGACGGAATCCAGGGTCGCGACGTCACTGGCGCGAAGTAACCGCACCGACGACGCCTCCCGCTTCTCACCGACTCTTCAAGCCCCGGCCACGCGCCGGGGCTTTTTTTGCCCAGCCGGCCCAGCCAACGCTTGAGAATCGCCCCCCCCTACTTGCATTCGCGAAACGAAGAGGTCTACGCTCACCGTATGCGAAGCCTTCCCCTACGGAGTTCCCGCGCGTTCACCATCGTGGAACTCCTCGTCGTCGTCGCGATCATCTCCCTGCTCATCGCGATTCTTCTTCCGGCCATCGGCAAGGCGAAGGACGGCGCCCTCGTGACGCAGAGCATCGCCAACTTGAACAATCTTGGCAAGGCCAACGCGACCTACGGCAGCGACTGGCAGGACCGCCAGTTCACCGCGATTCCCGATGACTTTGGGAGTCCACCTGCCAACGGGAACTGCAACACGTACATCGGACAGGTCGCGTGTCCGCCGCAGCAGATCGCCGGATGGGATGCGACCGGCGGACTCTGGGGATTCTGGATCGGCGGCGGACTCTGTCCGGGCTACCCCGGCAACTGCGGGAACATTCCCGTCTACGTCGCGAACGAGTGGGGCTATGCGAACGGCTGCTTCGGGGCGTGGCGACTCTGCAACTACAAGGCCTTCAACGACTACGTCAACGGGCGCTACTACGACAAGGTCTTCTGGGCACCCAAGGACAAGTACAACCTCGACGACGCAACGCCCGCGCTCGCGTACGCCGGCGAGTTCTGCCCACCCAATGAAACTGGCGGAGCATCCATTCGATCGACATATGTCTGGAGTCCCGCTGCGATGTGGTCTCCTGATGTCCTCTCGTCGACGATCGCCGACGCGCCCAACGCAGGCAAGCCCAATCAGTGTGGCCCGGGTGCGTATCGATCCCCCGCTTCAAGTATGGCGGCCTATCCCGACCTGAAGACGCGCATGATCGAGCGCATCTGGCTCCAGAACACGGAAGGCGGCACACTCAATAGCGGGTTTGCTCCCCCCTCTCCGTGGCTCTTCAATCAGGGCTACAACTCGGCGCCTGCCTGCCTCTATTTCGACGGACATGTGACGCTCACCGGCGTGTCGGACGCGATGGAGGCCGATGCGCGCGCCAAGGGGCAGAACCAGAACAATTCCAACATGGCGGCGAGCGGCAAGGGCCTTTGGCACCGTGGGACGCCACTCGGGGGAGACGGCGCGGCCTACTACTCGGGTCAGGCCTATGACATGCTGGTCAATTCCGCCGTCCATGTCCTCACGACGGATGGGATCCAGGGGCGGGACGTGACCGGCGCGAAATAGGGGCCAAGGGATTGCGACCTCGCCGGGGGCAGGTCTAGGATTGCGGCATGCGCAGCAATCCACATAGGTGGATCGTCGGATTCACCATCGTCGAGCTCCTTGTTGTTGTCGCGATCATTTCGTTGCTGATCGCCATTCTCCTCCCCGCCATCGGCAAGGCGAAGGACGGAGCGCTCGTGACCCAGAGCATTGCCAACCTGAACAATCTCGGAAAGGCGAACGCGACCTACGGCAGCGACTGGCAGGATCGCCAGTTCACGGCGTGCCCCGACGATGTGGGATCGGTCCCCAACGGCGACTGCACGACCTACATCAATCAGGTCGCGTGCCCCGCGCAACAAATTCTGGGTTGGGATGATCAGGCACACCTCTGGGGCTACTGGGTCGGCGGCGGACTCTGCCCCGCGGGCCAGCCCGGTGGTTGCTACAACTGGATCGTCCTCTGGCCCAACGAATGGGTGATGCTCAATGGCGTCTTCGGTTCGTGGCGCATGCCGAACGTGAAGACGTTCAACGACTACGTCAATGGCAAGTACTACGACAAGGTGTTCTGGGCGCCGAAGGACCGGTACACCATGGAGAAGGCCGCAGAACCGATGACGAACGCCGGTGAGTTTTCCGTGCCGCCGAATCCGCCGATCTACTCGACCTACTGCTGGAGCCCGGCTGCGCAGTGGTCCCCCGACGTGCTCAGTTCGCTGAACTCTGACTGCAACAATGCCGGCAAGCCAGGCCAGTGCGGCCCGGGTGCGTGGCGCTCGCCCGCGTCGAGCGCGGCGGCGTATCCCGATCTCAAGACCCGCATGATCGAGCACCAGTGGCTCCAGAACAAGGAAGGCGGCGACTTCAATCCTGGCTTCGGCGGCACGGTGCCGTGGCTCTTCAATCAGGGTTACAACTCGGCACCTGCCACGCTGTACTTCGATGGCCATGTGACCATCGCCGGTGTCTCGGACGCGATGGAAGCGGACGCCCGCACCAAGGGGCAGAACAACAACAACGGCAACATGTGCGCCAACGGCAAAGGCCTCTGGCACCGTGGCACGCCTCTGGGTCTCAACGGCTACTACTCGCACCTCGGGTACGACATGCTCGTGGACACGAACTACCACGTGCTCACGACGGACGGAATCCAAGGACGGGATGTGACCGGCGCGAAGTAGATCTCGGGGAGATCAATCCGCTCAGGGCTTGAACGCCGGTCCGTTGCCCGGACCTTGGACGGGCTTTGTCGGCGGCGGCGGCTTGCCGAACGGCCTTGCCTCGAGTCCCCTCGGACCTGCCACTGGATCAGAGATCTTCCTCGCACTTGGGGCAACCTCCGGGACACCTTCGCCTTCTCGTGCGATCGGCGCATCGGGCGTCGGCTCGGTCGGTGGCGGCGCAGCGGGTGCCGGGGCAGCGGGTGGAATCGCCTGCTCTGCAACGCAGACCGCCGTGAGGAGGGCGTCCGAGCTGTTGGCGCTGCGCAGACGCGTTCGACAGAGATCGATCGCGACGGCATCGTCGGGGATGGTTGCGGAGGCGGCAGGATCGGGAGGAATCACCTTCCAACCGACGAGTCCCTCCGTTGCCGACGCGCGCCACGGCGCGGTGCCGGACTTCGAAGCGCCGAGGTACTCGACCCCGGCACCATCGACGCGGCATGCACCGCGCCAACTTCCCGGGGCGGGAAACATGAGACTGCCCTTGAGTTCCATTGCCCCCTCGCTGCCTCGACTCTTCGCGTGCAGCAGCCCCTTGAGACCCGGGACGGCGATGAGGACATGGGTCACCTCGCCTGACTGAAGGGTTGAGAGGTCATCGACCGCGTCGACGCTGAGCGCGAGCCGCTCGCTGCTCACGGTCCACGACATGCCGCTGTCGGTCGAGTGCGCGCTCATCAGGAGAAGCGCGGGTTTGGCCGCCGCGTGATCGCGTGCAAGGAAGCACATGCGCAGAGAGCCATCCGCGAGCGTGACGACGCTGGGATGGAGCGGCCCCTCAAGGGACGGGAGGAATCCGTCGAGGGCGATGCGCGCGGGCTCCGTCCACGTGATGCCGCCGTCGGTTCCGCGCGAGCGTGCGACAGAGGCGAAGTTCAGTTCGTCGCTCAGTGGGTACTGGACGAAGAAGAGCGTGACTGTTCCATCGGCCGCGGTCACGATTGAGGGGGACGAGACGCTCGCGAAGCGGACGGCGGGAGTGATCCCCGAGGTGTCCGAGAGGAAGAGATGCACCGCCTCGTTCCATGGGCCATCGGTGCCTTGGAGCGCAGACTGAAAGCGAGCGAGCCGCGCGACTTCTCCGAGCGGCGCGGTGCTGGCAGGGATCGCACTCGGCGACCGATCGGTCGGCGTCGCTGGATCGGCTGGGTCACCTCCGGTCGGTGGCGCGGGTGCTGCCGGAGAGCTCGGCGGCAGTTTCCAGCTCTGCCCCTTCTTCTTGTCGGTTGTCGATTGCGCCAAGGCAGATGCGGCGAGAAGCGTCACCAGCATCGCGGAGGAGACGGCGAAACGCCATCGGTTGGTGGGGCGATCGACCATGCGAGCATCCTAGGCGCGGGCGAAGTGGAAACGAAAAGACCC
The DNA here is from genome assembly GCA_947441435.1 of Planctomycetaceae bacterium. Lineage (GTDB taxonomy): Bacteria > Planctomycetota > Phycisphaerae > Phycisphaerales > SM1A02 > F1-60-MAGs104. The sequence continues at coordinate 2,910 of CANETX010000004.1, read as the reverse complement.
CGGCTCCGAAGAGCCGGGGTCTTGGGCTGAACAGTCCTTTGCGGGGACGCACCCGCGCGGGGTTGATCAGTAGTCCATGTCCTCGTCGCCGCCACCAGAAGAGGCCTTCGCCTTCTTCTCCTTGATGTCGGTGATGGCGCAATCTGTGGTGAGCAGGAGTGCTGCGATGCTCGCGGCATTCTGGAGGGCGACGCGCTCGACCTTGGTGGGGACGATGACGCCGGCCTTGACGAGGTCCTGATAGACGCCCGTCGATGCGTTGAAGCCGAAGGTGGGATCAGTCGATTCCTCGACCTTCTGCGCGACGATTGAGCCATCGAGACCGCAATTGACGGCGATCTGCTTGATCGGGGAGGAAATCGCGCGTTGCACGATCTCGACTCCGACAACTTCGTCGCCGGTGAGGGTCTTCTTGAGCCGATCGAGCGCCTTGCGGGTGCGAAGGATCGCCACGCCGCCGCCGGGAAGGATGCCTTCCTCGACTGCCGCGCGACACGCATGGAGGGCATCCTCGACGCGCGCCTTCTTCTCCTTCATCTCGACTTCAGTCGCCGCGCCGACGTTGATCTGCGCAACGCCGCCAGCGAGCTTCGCGAGACGCTCCTGGAGCTTCTCCTTGTCGTAGTCGCTAGTGGCCGCGTCGATCTGGGCCTTGAGCTGCTCAATGCGACCTTGGATGTCCTTGGTCTTGCCGCCACCTTCGACAATCGTGCAATTGTCCTTGTCGATGGTGATCTTCTTGGCGCGACCGAGGTCCGCGATGGTGAGGTTCTCGAGCTGCATGCCGAGTTCCTCCATGACCGCGCGGCCGCCGGTGAGGACAGCGATGTCCTCGAGCATGGCCTTGCGGCGGTCACCGAAGCCTGGCGCCTTGACGGCGCAGACCTTGAGGACGCCACGGAGCTTGTTGACGACGAGCATCGCAAGCGCTTCGCTATCGATGTCTTCGGCGACGACGAGGAGGGATCGTCCTGCCTCGGCGACCTTCCCGAGGATCGGGAGGAAGTCCTTGGCGCTGGAGATCTTCTTCTCGTAGACGAGGACGACGGCGTCCTCGAGGACGACTTCCATCGTGGCGGGATTCGTCACGAAGTGCGGGCTCAGGTAGCCCTTGTCGAACTGCATGCCTTCGAGGAGTTCGACCTCGGTCTCGAGGCTCTTGCCTTCCTCGACGGTGATGACCCCATCCTTGCCGACCTTGTCCATCGCCTGGGCGATGATCTCGCCGATCTGCGTGTCATGGTTGGCGGAGCAGGTGCCGACCTGCGAGATCTCCTTCGAGTTCTTGACGGGCTTGGAAGCCTTGGCCAATTCCTCGACGACTTGGCGGACGGCCGCCTCGATGCCACGACGAACCGCGTTCGCGTTCGCACCGGCGGTGATGTTCTTGAGGCCCTCGGCGAAAATCGCTTCGGCATAGATGGTCGCGGTGGTGGTGCCGTCGCCTGCATCCTTGGATGCCTTGCTGGCGACTTCCTTCACCATCTGTGCGCCCATGTTCTCGTAGGGGTCTTCGAGTTCGACTTCCTTGGCGACGGTGACGCCGTCCTTGGTGACGGTCGGTGCGCCGAAGGACTTCTCGAGGATCACGACGCGGCCCGAGGGGCCCAGCGTGACCTTCACGGCCTTGGCGAGTTTCTGCACGCCGCGGAGAATCTTCTCGCGGGCGTCGTTTTCATAGCTGATTTGCTTGGCTGTCATTGTGTACTCCGATTGTGTGTGTGAGAGTTGAAGTTCAGTCGATCACGCCGAGGACGTCTTCCTCGGTCATGATGAGATAGGTCTCGCCGTCGATCTTGATCTCGGTGCCCGAGTAGGTCGTGAAGAGGACGGTGTCCCCCTTCTTGACGCTGAACGGCATGTACTTGCCGGTTTCCTTGTTGAGGATGCCCGAGCCGAGCGCGACGATCTTGCCCTGCTTGGGCTTGTCCTTCGCGGTCTCGGGGAGGAAGATCCCGGAGTCGGTCTTGGTCTGGGCCTCATCACGCTTGACGAGGAGCTTGTCGCCGAGGGGTCGGACTTTCATGTCGTGGCTGCCTTTCTTGGGAACCTGTTGGAAGATGCGAAACGGTTAGTTGACGGGCCAGTAGCCCGCGTAGTGACGATTGATGACGCGGCGGAGCGTCTCGAGCATGGACTCGATGGGGAACGGCCGCTCGAGGACGGAGAACGCCCCTTCGCGCAGCGCGTCGCCGAGTCCGCGGATGGATTCGCGCGCGGAGACCTGCGGCGGTCGGACGAGGATCATCGGCGGTGCCGGACGCATGCTCTTGAGGAGTTGGAGGACGCTGGCGCCGAGCATCGACTCTTGCGCGAGGCGAGACTCGTCGGCGGGGGTCGAGAGATCGACGACCGCGACATGGACGCGGTCGCGTCGCATGCAGTCGTTGGCTTCATTGGCGGTTGTGGCCCGGACACAGTGGATTCCCATCGGCTTGAGGAGCGCGGGCAACTGGTCGGCGAAGAGATCGTCGCGCCATGGCCCGCACGCCAGCAAGAGGTTGAGCCGATGAGAGGGGAGCATGGACCCATCATGAAGCAAACGGCGTGCCACTGGCTGCGGGTGGACGATCGGCGCTCAGGTCGGCTAGCGGGGTTTCCGACGGGGAGTCTCCGCGAAATCTGCCAATTTGGCGGAGATCCAAAGTTCCTGTGCGGGGGCTACCTTGCGGGGATGATTGATCTTTCGGTCGCTGAACTCTTCCGCAATTCGACGGCTCACCTTGGTGCGATGGTCCGCCTCAAGGGCTGGGTGCGCACCCGGCGCGACTCGAAGGCGGGGATCTCGTTTGTGCTCCTGTCGGATGGCTCCTGCTTCGACGCCGTGCAGGTCGTCGTCCCCGCGAGCGCACCCAACTACGCGTCGGAGGTGCAGAAGCTGACCGCGAGCTGCTCGATCATCGCCGAGGG
>CANETX010000003.1 GCA_947441435.1 Planctomycetaceae bacterium | reverse complement strand
CGATCGGCGACAGCGCGGCCTGTAGCGATCACGCGATCACCCCAACCGGGTCCCTCGAGTGGGATCGTTGCGCCGGGAGCCTGCCCGTAGATCTCGCTGAGTTCCCGGAGGCACGCATCGACCGTCAACTGATCGTCCATCCGGTTCCACTCGGCGGGAATCATGGTTTCGTTGTAGGCGCTAGGGTTCCAGTAGAGGAACGTATCGCACCCGCCGGCACCGAGGTGCAGCAACGTCTCGTCGTAGTACGGGCTGCCGTTCAGGGTCAGCGCAACGGTCGGGTCATACAGGGACGGGTGGTTGTGCTTCGGCGAGATCCACGCCTGCATCGGGCGAGGCGAGCCGAAGTCGGTCGCGCGCCAGCGGTGAATCTGGAGGCGGAACCCCGCGAATGGATCCTGACCGATCGGATTCTGGGCATCGAGTTTCTTGGTGGCGAGATTCGCCGAGATCAGTCCGTAATAGCAGTGCGTGTCGTGGGTGCCGAATCCATCGGAGTACCGAGTGTCCGGCGTGCCGGTGCACCACGGGGTCGAGCGGTCAGGCAGAACTTGGAAGCACTCGTAATTACTCACAACGCAGTTGGGGAACTTGGCCTTGATCGGTTCGTAGACCGCAAACTGCAGGGCGGCATCAAAGTGCCTCGACATGACCGCGTTCCAGCGCTGGTACTGCTCGTTCAGTCCCTGGATTTGGTCAAGGTCGTTAAATCCGAGTTCGCTGGCAAGTGCCTGGAAGCGAGGATCAGCTTCGATCGCCAGCACCTGATCGGGTGAGCCGAACTGATTGCCCCACCGGAAGTCGGTCTCGTTGTCGACGAGAATCGCGTCGACCTGACCGCCCGCGGCAGCGAAGGCGTTCATGAACCCGATCATCCGGTCCCGCACGATGGTTGTCGCGTTGTCGATCCACGGGCTCAAGATTCGCGCCGTTGCCACTTGCCCAGGGGCAGGAAGCAAGTCGTCAGCCGGATTCCCGACAATATCGGTGGTCATGTCCCAGAGGAGCATGACTCGCTGACCCGGGGGGAGGGCATTGAGTTGCTCTGCGGCGCGGACCGGAGAACTCTCGACCCAGCCACCTGGTCGTCCGAACCACACCGTCGTGACCTGGAAGTCCGTTTGGTTTCGGTCGACCGCATGCCACGTCCATGCCTTGAACCGACCGGTCTCCGTGACTGCCGGCAGCGCGTGCCGAATCGTCTCGAAGGAGACGACGGGTGGAGCGGGAGGTTGGTCAGGAGGCGTGATGGGTTGAGCCGGGGGCTCTGTCACCGGGGCGCCACCACCGCCTGCGAGGAGCCGCGTGAGTTCCTCCGCGGACGTCGTGCCAGAGGTGAAGTCAGCAATGCCCTTGGCGATTTGCGCATCCGTCACAGGCTTGGCTGTCTCGGGAGCGACCGCGACATCGACAGGCTTGGGTTGCGCGGGGGCTGGCTTCGCAGCAGGACCGGTCGTCGCGACACCCTTGGCGTCCGCTACGACAGAGGTGGTCGAGGGTCGGTCAATGGTCGCCGTCCGCGTGCTGTCAGGCTTGCCTGCCTGAGTCGTCCCCGTCACGGTCTTCGACTCGGCCGGTCGGGCCGGGGGAGTGGGGAGACTGGTGGCAGTCTTCGATGACGTTGCGCCGCCGGTCTTGCCAGATTCGGGCGCAGCGGGTGCGGCCTTCGTGGTCGTTGTGGCGGGCGCAGCAGGTGCGGCCTTCGTGGTCGTGGTGGTCGGAGCCGGAGCAGCGGGCGCAGCAGGTGCAGCCTTCGTGGTCGTTGCAGCGGGCGCTGCAGGCGCGGCCTTCGTGGTCGTGGTGGTCGGAGCCGGAGCAGCGGGCGCAGCAGGTGCAGCAGGTGCAGCCTTCGTGGTCGTTGCGGCGGGCGCTGCAGGCGCGGCCTTCGTGGTCGTTGCAGCGGGAGCGGCGGGTGCGGCCTTCGTGGTCGTTGCGGCGGGCGCTGCAGGCGCGGCCTTCGTGGTCGTGGTGGTCGGAGCCGGAGCAGCGGGCGCTGGCTTGGTGGTTGTCGCCGCAGGCGCTGCGGGTGCAGCCTTCGTGGTCGTTGCGGCGGGCGCTGCAGGCGCGGCCTTCGTGGTCGTAGTGGTCGGCGCCGGAGCAGCGGGCGCTGGCTTGGTGGCCGGAGCAGCCGGAGCTGCGGGCTCTGTCTTCGCCGCATCGGATGAGCCGGAAGCGGAGCGCGAAGCGGCGGACGCAGGGGCAGCGCTCTTGCTCGCACTGTTGGACCCTGGGGTCGCCTTGGAGTTCTTCACTCCCGCGGACTTGCTTCCGCTCGAACTCGACTTCGTGGCCGGAGTAGTGGCGTTCGTGTCGGACGATGTGGCAACGCGCTGGGCCTGACCCATGGCTGGGGAAGCCACAAGCAGTGCGACGAGCGAGCCAAGAACGATGCGGAATCCCGTGTTAGTTCGCATTGGGTGTCGGATCATGCTACTGAAACTCCTTGCCTAGGACCCATCGGGAACAACTCGTTTGGTCCCGCGCAAGGCGCTCTGCCCCGCGTCAACATTCAGATTTCTGACATCGCCCGCCGAGTCACTGGGGGCACTGCGCACACCTTGCCATCCTCTGGGAGGAATGCAAGTCGCCCCCGTCAAGGATTTTCGGCATTTCTGCCGGCTCAGGCGAGCGGGTCCGACTCGTCCGGTTCGATGTGGATGAGCACGTCGAGCACCTGAGGGAGCTGTCGACAGACCTCGGCACGCACCCTTCCGGCGAGGGAGTGCGCGTCGCGCACCGACTGGTCCGGGTCGACGTGGAGGTGCATGTCGACGTAGTAGTTCGGGCCGCTCTTGCGGGCCTCAACCCTCTCAACCAGGCGAACCCCAAGGACACCGCCGGCCACTCGGGCAACCTGCGCGGCTATGTCTGGCGATGCCGCATCGAGCAATTCGCGTAACGAACGCCGAATGAGTCGTACGCCGGTGACAAGGATGATCCCGCTGGCGACCATGGCTGCCGCCTCGTCGGCGAGGACGAGGTGGGGGGAGTCGAGCAGCGGCGGCCCACAAATCGCGACGGTGACTCCGACAAACGCAGCGAAACTCGTGATGGCATCTGAGCGATGGTGCCAAGCGTCGGCCCTCGCGGCATCAGAGTCGTGAAGGTCGGCTTGCACGGTGATCCGGCGGAACAACCACTCCTTGATGAGGACGACGGCGACCAACACGAGGAGCGTCCATGCCGCCGGCGGCGTGTGTGGCGTGAGCATTCGCTCGACGGCCTCGACCACGATGATGACGCAGGCGAGGAGGAGGAGCGATCCAACGCAGAAGACCGAGACCGCTTCGGCTTTCCCGTATCCGTACGGATGATCACGATCGGGAGGCCGCCCGGCGACTCAGATGCCTCGCCAGACGATGATCGAACCCACCGTGTCGGCGAGCGACTCGACCGAATCAGCGACGAGGGCTGTCGAGTGTCCGGCGATTCCAGCCACGAGTTTCCCGAGTGCGAGTGCTGCGGAGACGAAGAGTCCGACGAGCGTGCCTCGCACAAGGGGATCGCTCCGCGACGCCGCCGACCACGCAGCGGGGAGCGCGAAGAGAAGCCCCGGAGACGCGAAGACGAGAAACCACACTCCGGTGGGGGGCCTACCGCCAAGGAAGTGAAGGACGAGATAGAAGCCGCCGAGGCTCGCAGCGGTGACGAGTGCGCCCAGAAACTCGCGCCACCATCCAAGCACCATCCCAACCATGACGCCGCCGGGGAATAGGATCATCGGCCCCCACTCGCGCGCAGACTTGGGCGGCCAACCATCGGTGAGCATGAGGCACATGAGGCCGATCGACGCGATGGTCAGCGCGCGAATCGTCCATCGGAGCGCGAGCAGTCCCAACGTCGGCCGCGATGCCCCCACGTGACTCATGTGAGTCGGCGAGCGGCCGCTTCGAGCGGGGCGAGTTCGATCTTGGACATGGGCATGAGTGCCGCCATCACGGCCGCCGTGTTGTTGGGGGCGTTAATCAGCGCGCCGAGATTCGCGGGCACCACCTGCCACGAGAGGCCGAACCGGTCCTTGAGCCATCCACAGCGCGACGGGGTTCCGCCCGCCGAAGTGAGGCGATCCCAGTAGTAGTCGATCTCCGCTTGCGTCTGGCAAGCAATGGAAAAGGAGATCGCTTCTGTGAAGGTGTACTGCGGTCCACCGTTGAGCGCGGTGAATGATTGCCCTCCGAGGGTGAACTCGACGGTGATCGCTATGCCTTCGGGACCTCGGCCGCCCTTCCCCCATCGCGTTGTTCCCCCCAAGGTCGAGTCGGGAAAGATGCTGCAGTAGAAGTGCGCAGCCTCTTCGGCTTGGCCGTTGAACCAGAGAAACGGAGTGAGAGTGGCGCGGCGGATGAGCGACATGGCTAGTACCAGAGGAACATCGAGAGAATGACGAGTGCGAGCATGAGGAAGTGAACCCCCCACACGACCCCCATGAAGCCAGCCTGTTGGCGGGTGGTCCATGACATGACGCGATGCCGATGTTTGTACATCAGCCACAGCGACGCAGCACTGAGAAACCCGAACGCGTCCGCTGCAACGATCGGCCATGGGCACCCCTGTCCCGGGGGGGCACTCTGTCCGATCGTGGCGACCACCGGAATCGCGACGACGCAGGCCATCACCCCCGAGAAGCACCCCGGTGCCATCGAGAGCACGAGCCAACCGAAGCGGGCCTTCGGTGAGCCGACCTTGAGCACGAGCGGTTCGCCGCACTCGGGGCACTTGGCTGTGGGACTGTCGCGCAGATCATGGCTGCAGCGCGGGCAGGGAATGGACCGCTCGCGAAGGAACTCGATGACCTCTGCATCGGTGCAGGGGGGGCGGTGATCCAAGTCGGGGTGACAGGATTTGAACCTGCGGCCTCTTCGTCCCGAACGAAGCGCTCTACCAAGCTGAGCTACACCCCGCACACAAACTGCTGCGGTCGCGCCCAAAGCGCGAGGGGCCACTCTACTTGGGATGGGGAAGGGGGGCAACCGGTGCGGGGCGAGGGGGCGGGTCGTGCGCTGAGGTCGCCTCATCGCCGGCCGAGTTGCCCCGTCCCGCAAACGGCCGTACAACCCGCGCGCATGACCGACGCAATGCGGCGAGGCGGTGCGGAGCCCGTCACAGTGCGGTTCGACCGCGTGTCGCGACTGTTCTCGGCGGTGGCGGGGGTTGCGGGGATCGACTTCAAAGTGGCACCGCGTGAGTGCGTCGCCTTGATGGGCGCGTCGGGATGCGGGAAGACGACGCTCCTGCGGATCGCCGCGGGACTCGAAGCGCCAACCGGCGGACGAATGTCGTTCGAGCGCGACGGCAAGGAGGTGCCGCGCACCGAAGTCGAGATCGGCGTCTGCTTCCAGGAGCCGAGGCTGCTGCCCTGGAGGAACGCGCTCCGCAATGTCGCGCTGCCCTTGGAGATTCGCGGAGTCCCCAAGCGCGACGCGCGCTTGCGTGCCTACGACGCGCTCGACCTCGTCGGCCTGCTCGGATCGGCGAAGACGATGCCTGCAAAGTTGTCGGGCGGAATGAGGATGCGGGTCGGACTCGCGCGCGCGCTCGTCGCGCAACCGAAAGTGTTGCTGCTCGACGAACCTTGCTCGGCCCTCGACATCGTCACGCGGGTCGAGATCGAGGACCACATCACCCATGTGCGCGAGGCGATGCACATGACGATTGTCCTCGTGACCCATGCGATCGAAGAGGCGGCGTTCCTCGCCGATCGCGTGGCGATTCTTGCGGGGTCGCCCGCCGGAGTCATCGAGACGTTGGAAATCACCCACGGGAGCCGCGCGTCGGCGGTACGCGACTCACAGGAATTCTCGGTGACGCTCTCGCGACTCATGCAGTCGCTGCATGCAGCTGCACGGAGGGGACTGTGATGCGCGGCCTGGCAGGCAAGATCGTCCCGCCGATCGTTGTGCTGGCGTTGATCGTGGTCGCATGGGGAGCGGCGGTGAAAGTCTTTGCGCTTCCGCCGTTTCTCGTGCCGTCGCCGCTGGCGGTTGCCTCCGTCGTCGTGGAACGGGCCGACATGCTCTTCTCGGGGTGCCTTGCGACTGCAATCACCGCGACGCTCGGGCTCGCGATTGCGGCGGTCGTCGGGATCGTCGCGGGAATCGTGATCTCGTCGAGCCGACTGCTCTTGAGCGGCGTGTATCCGATCGCGTCGTTCCTGCAGACGGTGCCGCTGGTGGCGGTTGCTCCGCTCCTCGTGATTTGGCTCGGCTACGGCGCACCTCCCGCGACTGCGGCCGCAGCGCTGGTGGCGCTCTTCCCCGTCCTTGCCAACACCATCGATGGGCTGCGCGGAGTCGATCCGCACTTCCATGAAGTGTTCACGCTTTACCACGCGAATCGGTTCCAGCGCTGGTGGAAGCTGGAGATTCCGGGAGCGGTGCCGGGGATTGTCACCGGCTTGCGGATCGCGACGGGACTCAGCGTGATCGGGTCGATCGTCGGTGAGTTCGTCTCCGGCTACGCGGGCGAGAGCGCGCCCATCGGCATGATCGTGATGAGTGCGATGCGCGAGTCGCGCACTGACATCGTGTTCGCGGCGATCGCGCTCTCGTCGCTCGTCGGGCTTGCGCTCTTCGGGATCGTGAGCGTTGGCGGAGCCTTGCTCCTTCGCGCGTGGCATCCGTCGATACGATGATTCCATGCAGAATTCACCGTTGATGTGGGCGTCGGTCGCCGCGGTCGCGTGCGCGCTGACAGGTTGCGATGGCGAGTCGAAGGATCAGCCGACTGCTGGCGCGGGGGCAGCGAGTGCGGCCCCCTTGAAACTCTCCGTGCAACTCGATTGGATGCCCGAGCCGGAGTTCGGCGGGCTGTACGCAGCGAAGGAACTGGGTCTGTTTGCGAAGGCGGGGCTTGAAGTGACCATCGTTCCGGGCGCGCCGGGAGTGCCGGGGGCACAGATGGTCGCGAGCGGCACCTGTGACATTGCCGTCTTGAGCTGCGACCAGATTCTGACCCTGCGCTCGCAGGGTGGCGACGTCGTCGCGATCTACGCGACGATGGAGACGAATCCGACAGCGGTGATGGTGCACGAGTCGAACCCGGCGAGGACACTCAAGGATGTGTGGACGAGTGGACTCACGGTGATGACGGAGCCGGGACTGCCGTGGGTGCAGCTCATGAACCGAAAATACGGGACGGCGGGGGTCAAGGTTGTCCCAGGGACTGGCGGCGTCACGAGTTTCATGGCCGATCCCATGCTCGCGCAGAGCATCTTCGTGACGAGCGAGCCGCTCACGATGAAGCTCAACAACATTCCGGTCAGGTGCATCAATGTCTCCGAGAGCGGCTACGACCCGTATGTCGCGGTGTACGCGACGCGCGGGGAGTTTCTGGATTCGCACATCGTTCCACTGACCAAGTTCGCGGCCGCGATGCAGGAGGGTTGGAAGGCGTACTTCGCAACGCCCGAGCGGTTCAACAAGGTGATCGCGCCGCTGAACCCGGCGATGAACGAGGCGGCGATGAACGACGCTGCGAAGGTGCTTGGCCCGTATGTCCAAACCGCGAACGGCGCACCGGTGGCGCTCGGCTGGATGGACGCGAAACGGTGGGAGTCAGTCGCGACGCAACTCGAGGAGACGGGGATCATCAAGGGCTCGGTCGAGTGGGCGAAGGCCTATCGCAATCTTGTGATTGGGGCGCCGCCCCCCGCGCCGTAGCGAGTCTCCCCCAACTTTGACCAAAAAAGAGCCCGACTTGGGCGCTTTTTGGTCAAAGTTCGAGGAGGCGGCGCGCGGCGTTCGTTGGCTCAGGGTTGGACGGGAAACGCCGACAGCACAGCGGCCAGGTCGAGCGCATCGACAACACCGTTCATGTCAGTGTCGGCAGGGCAGGGCTGCGATGCTCCGCATGAGCCCCACGCGGCGAAGATCATCGTCAGGTCGTTTGCATCGACGAGTCCATCGGCGTTGATGTCGGCGGCAGGTGGCATCGCTGTGCGCCATGCGCCGCGACCATAGGTCCCGACGATCACAGTTCTCCGAACCGGGTCGATCTCCAATTGGCCGATGTTGACATTCGGGAACTCATCGCCATCGCGCACCCACGAACTCCCGCCAGTCGTGCTGGCGTAGATCCCCGCTTGGCTTCCGAGGTAGATCGTGGGTACCGGGCGTCCCCAATCGATGGCGAGGGCCTGGGCTGTCACGCCAGCGGGAAGGGTGCCGGTCATGTCGGTCCAGGTCGATGCGTTGGTGGTCTTCGCGACGCGAGTGCCGCTCGACCGTTCCGCGGAGAGATACGCCGTGCCCTGCGTCGACGGCTTCGTGGAAATCGCCGTCACCCGGTAGCCGTCGTTCGCACGGACCTGAGTCCAGTTGGTGCCTGAGTCCGTCGTGCGCCACACGCCTCCCTCGGAGTTTCCGACCCAAATCGTCCCGGGAACCAGTCTCACACCGGCGATCGCGGTGATCGTGCCTCCATTGGCGACCGTCGTAGGGCTGATGGCCGCCCACGCCGGAGTCCCGGAGGCGTTCGTCGTGCGCCAGAGTCGATTGGTGCCGCCCCACAGTGTGTTCGCCGCATTGGGGTCGGAGACCAGCGGCGCGATCCACTCGCGAAGGTCATCGGCCCATGGCCCAGTGATGGTGGTCCGAACGGAGTTCACGAACCGGAAGATTGTGAGGTAGGTGTAGGTCGTGAAAAGGGTCGTGTAGCTGTCGGCCTTGTAGCTGCCATATCCACCATCGCCCCCGGCAAGTTGGGGCCATGCAATCGCGCCGGTCGCCGTGCCTGCGGACCCGTTGTCCTGTGTGCCGACCATGAACCGATTGGGATCCGTGGGATGTTGCGCGATGGAGTAGTTCTGGATCGCACCGAGCGTCGCGTTGCAGTTGATCCAATTGTTCCCGACGCGCCGCCACACCCCGCCATCGCAGCCGAACCACGGCGTGCCATCTGCCGCGAAAGCGATGCAGTGCTGATCGGGGTGGATCTGTCCGCCTATCGCGGAGATTTCCGTCCAGGTGGCGCCTGCATTGGATGACTCGATGACGCCTGCGGTTTGGTAGATCGGCGAAACGCCGCCGCAGTACACATGGTTTGCATTGCTCGGATGAACGCCGACCGACAGGTCATACCACCCCTGTGGCGTCGGGAAGTTCGGCGTCTGTGCGAGCTGCGTCCACTGCGCGCCGCCGTTTGTCGTCGTGTAGAACCCGAGGAGGCCGCCGGAGCCATTGACGAATGCCGCGTAGAGGACCGATGGGTTCGACCGCGAGATCGCGAGGACGATGCGATGCATTCCGCTGGTCGGGAGCCCGGTCGTCAGCGGAGTGAACGACAGTCCGCCATTGACCGACTTCCGGATGCCGAGCCCATGCATGGCGACATACACATTCTGCGGATTGATCGGGTCGATCGCCATACTTGAGGCACCGCCCGTGAGGGCTCCGTTCAGCCAGCTGGCGCCGCCAGTCAGGCTCTTGCGATAGCCGGAACCGCCAACCCAGTGCAGGCTGGCAGGCGTCGTCGCCGATGTGCCGGACACGACGGCGAGGCCGCTGCAACTGCTGCCGAGAGTCGCGGCGCTCGCGAGTTTCGTCCATGTCTGCCCCGCGTCGAGTGACCGGTAGAGGCCGTCGCCGGCGGATCCAGTGGTGTACTCGCCTGTGCCGGCGTACACGGTGTCCGGGAAGTTCGGGTCGAGCGCGACCGCGCCGTGATTGAGATTGGGAATGTGGTCCGACATGGGCGTCCATGTCACCCCCGAGTCGATGGTCTTCCAGATTCCGCCCGAAGCACTCGCCGCATAGGCGATGGCCGAGTTGGTCGGGTGGCATGCGATTGACGGGACGCGTCCGCCCGCGTTCCCTTCGCCCGACCAGTACTCGCTCGTGATGGGGCGTGGGCCGAGGAAGGTCCAGTGCATCAGCCCGGGGATGTCCATCGGCGCGCCGAGAGGGAGCGCCGCGTCGGGGACCGTGCCGCCGACGATTCGCCAGTACCCGTAGGGGGGCGGGCCGTAGCCGGTCTTCTTGGTTCGAGGATTCTCGCACGCGATGAGCGCGAGAGGGCGGCCTTCCGCGTCTCGCGTCGCGGGTGCGCGCAGTGAGTCTTGGCCAACCGTTGCGGACTGGTCTTGTGCGCAGCTTTGGAGTGCCGCGGCCGACAGAAAGAGCGCCAGTGCCCGCAGGACGCGCGCCCCGATGATTGAACAGAGACTCATCGTGAGAGCAAAATAGCGCTAGGTTTGCCGCGCGCAAGTTCGATCCCCTCGTTCTTTGGACGAATCGCGCCCTGCTAGGGCACAATCCTTCCAAAGAACGGGAGCGCGCCACGCGAGCGAGCTGAGTGCGCGGCTTTGCGGAGCGGTATCGTTGCGCCGCCGCGAGCGCCCCGCACCCATGGCCAAACTCGTCCTGAAGCGCTGGCGGATCTCGGACCTCGAGACAGGGGATGACGAGGGGTTCGTCGACATCGCGGGGCGGCAGAGCGGGCTGATCGCGTGGCTGCTGGCGTTGTGTGGGATCGACCCCACGACTTCGTTCAATGCCACGCACGAGGGGATCACCTTTCGCTCCACCTCGCTCAGTGGATCGAACCTCGTGTTCATTGCGTACGACTGCGTGTCGTCGGTGTCGTGGGGGTACTTCAAGCCGTGGAAGTCCGCGGCGATCATCTTCATCCTGATGCTGATGCCATCGAGCGGATGCCTCACGGCGATGTTCAGCGGCGTCGGCTCGGATGCGCTATCGCTGCCGGGAATCGGTGACATGTTCATGGGATTCGTAGCGGGAGCGCTCCTTGCGGCCGCAGTGGCGCTCCTCTACTACTTCCTCAATCGCCTCCTGACGATCCAGGTGGCGGAGATCGCGGGCGCCGCGTACAGCATCCAGTTCAAGCGGTCGGTGATCGAGAGCATCGACGTTGATGCCAAGCAGGCGGAGCGCGTGTATGAGGTCGTCCGGGAGTTGATGCGCAGGAGCGCGGCTGGTGCGCGTGGTGGGGGCGGCGGTGGTGGCGCCGGCAGCGGTGGTGGCGGGAGCGGCGGGGGGGAGCCATCAAGTTCAGCTCGCAGGAAGGCGCCGATCGCGCCACCGGTGTGGAGGCCGAAGAGCGTGACGCCTGCACCGCAGGATCACGAACCGCCGCCGGTTCCGTTGGAGATTGGTGCGCCGGCGGACATCGACGTCGAGGACGATCCGGATTCGCTGCCGAGCGTTGATCGTGAGGCGCGCGCGGCGTCCCTCTACCGGGCGGCGAAGGAGCTCGCCTTGCAGGGCAAGCGCGATGCGGCGATCGCCGCGCTGAAGGAAGTCGCGCGCGCGTATCCCGGGACCAAGGCGGCCGAGAAGGCGCGCAAGCACGTCCAAGGGCGGTGACCCGTAGCTGGTTCTCCCCGGCGGCAGCTACCCCACGGTTACGGGCAGATAGCGCCCTCTAGCGGGATCGAATTGCCCGTAACCGGGGGGTCGCTGAGCGCGCTTCGCTACGGAGTGCGCAAGACGCGGTTGTAGATCGGTCAGGGGCAGGCGCCCCAGCCGCCGAGCACCACCGTCAGGTCGGCGCCGTTCACGATGCCAAGTTTGGTGACATCGGCGAAGAACTCGCCGCCGCTGCCATCGGTGCCCCAGAGGCCGAGCAGCACCGTGATATCGACTCCGTCAACCGCACCGTTGCCGGAGATGTCGCCGGGGCAGGGGATGCGTTCGCAAGTGTCGGGGATGCCGTTCGCGTTCGCATCAATCAGTTGGCCCGTAAGGATCTGCCCGTAGTCGACGATGCCGTCGGAGTTGCAGTCGGCCTCCCACTCGACGAGGAATCCATAGGGGGCAGCGGCGCAGAGGTCACCGTCATTGGGGAGGTCATTCCACCCCATCGGGTAGCTGCAATACTCGTAGAGGTGCAGATAGGTCTCCGGGCCCTGACAGTCGTTGTTGCAGCAATAGGTGTCAGTTGGATCCATGGGTTCTCCAGTGACCCACCGCCATCCGCCGCTTGGTTCCGGGGAGTCGGGTTGCTGATAGGCGCCAATCCAGGGTCCCATCGCACTACAGCCAGGTCCGCCCTGCGGGTGAAATGCCGTGGGGTAGTTGGCAGGAGTGAAGTTCTGCAGGACAAACGCCTTCTCGGGACCGGTCTCGGCGGCCACCAAGTGACTGCCAATCGGAGTTTCGGCTTCGGCCTCGGTCCAAGTGATCCCGGCTGGCCGAACTCGCAGTTCATACCAATGTCCGTTGCCGCCGTCGGCGACGGGCCACTGGACGGCGGCGGTCTGACCGTCCGCTGTCGTGGCGGCGCAGGCGATTGCGAGGGTGGTGGCCACAGATGTGAGTGATTGGGTGGTGTTCATGTCTGTCTCCCGAGTGTTGAGGACCCCTGAGAGGGAGCCACTGGGGAGGCGTTCATGGGATTCGACCTGTGGAATTCTTGGGCTGCTGGTGGCGAGGGCGAACCCCGCGAGCCGAGTTGCGCCTACGAGCAAGAGGGCTGACCTCGTCGGCGGGGTGCCGCCCCCCGCGCGGGTCCGCCACTGCGCGCGCAGCCCCGCCGCAAGCGCACGCGCGTCCGCGTCAGTCAGCCGGTCCATCGATCACCCCTCGGATGATGTCCTCGACTGCCTGCTCATCGGGCGCGACGCCATCTTCAGTGAGCACCTTGACGAGTTCCGTGCGGAGTATCCCCGAGACTGCCCGCGTCGCATCGGCGCACTGCTGCGGGATCATTCCCATCTCGGCACCGATCGCCGCGTAGGGCCTCCCCTTGATGATGTGCTCACGAAACACGTCCCACTGCCGCTCGCGCCCCGCCGCGCGAAGGGCCGCCGCAGTTGTGGCGTAGACAGCCTCAAGCACCTCGCGACACCACGCGCGTTCGAAGTGCGCTTCGGCGGTGGCCTCTGGAGCCAGCGCGGCCTCTAACCGCGTGCCGCGCGTTCTTTGGAAGAAACGCGCCCTCGGAGGGCACAATCCTTCCAAAGAACGAGATGAGGGGCGAGCGCTGCACCCGCTAGTTCGCTGCGGCGAGTTTCTTCTGGATCGCCCGCGCGTCGCGTACCGGGCCGGACTCCTCGCCGAGCGTCGTCGCGGCACTTCGCGCGACATCCTCCGCGAGGAGCTTCGCTTGCTCGCGGCGTGCCGGAACGGTCGAGGTGGCCAGCAAGTCCGCGAGCGCGAGCGTCGCGTCGAACTGCTCGATCGGTGCGCGTCCCTCGGTCGCGCGGATCTCGATGACATCCCGCCGGATCTGTCGGACGAGTTCCCCGTCGTCGCCCGCTCCCTCGACGACCTCCGCCAGTTTGCGCACCATCGTCACTCGAACAGTGGAGGCCGTTGCCGCGTGGCGCGACGCCCTCTCCACTTCATCGGGAAACGACCAGAACAACTCCAAGAGCGCTGCGCTGCCGCCGTCCCGCGCGGTCTCTTGCGCGAGCCCGCGGACCGAGCTTCGGATCCGCGCCCAAATGCCGGGCTCGTCCTGTGCGAACTCGATCACTGCCTCGCGTAGCGCGACGATCGCCCGTCGACAGTCACCCTCGGTCGCGCGCCGTGCGTAGGCAGTTGCGAGCCGGCGGAGGAGGTTTGCGTGCAGGGCCGTCGGGATCCGTCCCGGGACGTCGAGCGCCGCGACCGACGCTTTAAGCATCGCGACCGCCTCGTCGTGCCGCTTCAGGCTTCCGAGCGTCATCGCCAACTGGCAGGTCGCGGTGGCGAGCGACGGGTGGTGTGGACCGTACTTGGCTGCCCGAACCGCGAGCGACTCCTGCGCGAACGCGAGGGCCGCGGCGGGTTGACCCGATTCCGTCAAGAGATACGCCGCATTGTGAAGAAGCCGTGGCGGGAGATCGGCGCGCTCCTGGGAGATCGTCCGTCCACGATCCGCCGCCTCGACAGCGAGACGAGCCGCCTCGCGCAGATTGCCCTGTGCTTCGAACACCAGCGCGCGCGTCGAGAGGACCATCACTTCGGTGCGTGGATCCTCCGAGAGCGTGGCGTTGCGGGTCGCTCGGTCGATCGCGTCCTGTGCCTCACGGACGCGCCCGAGTGACACGAACGCGTAGGCGAGGCCGTCCTGGGCATCTGCCAGGAGGGCGGGGGCGGCGCCGATCGACTCGCGGATCTCCACGCACTGCTGGGCTGTCTCGGCGCTCTTCTCGAGCGCACCCGCGCGATTCTCCGAGCGCATCAACAAGGCGAGCGCATCTGCGTGACGCGCTCGATCGTCGGTGGCGGCCAGCAACCCGACCGCTCGCTCGTACTGTCCGACTGCTCCTTGGTAGTCGCCGACTTCGTGCAAGACGCTCCCGAGCGCGAGGCGCAGGTCGAGTTCCGCGTCCATCGGACTCGCGCGCTCTTCAATGGTGGCGACGGCGAGCGCGATGATCTCACGCGCAGTCGTCGGTCCGCCGGCCGCATCGCGCTCGCGCAGGTTCGAGAGCAGGTCCTGGAAGAACACATTCATCCGCTCCGCGCGTCCTCGGGCGAGGTTGGCCTCCGTGGCGCGTGCTTCGGCGAAAATACGCGCGTCCTCGGTCTGTCGCGCGGAGACGAACATCGCGATGGATCCGGCGACGAGCGCGCCGACGGCCACGAACGACAGGATCGCGATGGTGCGATGCCGCCCCACAAGCTTGCGCAATGCGTACAGCCCACTCGGCGGATGCGCCTCGATCGGTTCGCCGCTCAGGAACCGGGCGAGGTCCTTGGCCAGCGCATCGGCTGTCTGGTATCGGCGCGCGGGGTCCTTCTCCAGGGCATGCAGCGCGATGAGATCGAGTTCTTTCGAGACCCCGGGGCGCGACCGAAGCGGCGGCGGGGGGACACGCGTGCGAATCGCCTCGAACAACGGAGCGATCGGCAGCCCCGGATCGAACGCGGGCGTTCCCGCGAGCGCCCTATAGAGGAGGAGCCCGAGCGCGTGCACATCGCTGCGCGCATCGATGCGGTCTTCACCGAGCGCCACCTGCTCGGGAGATGTCCACGAGGGAGTTCCCGCGAATCGTTGCGCCTCGACGCCGTCTGTGGATGCGCCGATCTCCTTCGCCAAGCCGAAGTCGAGGACCTTCGGTTCGTCGCTGCCGGTGACGATCACATTGGCGGGCTTGAGGTCGCGATGGAGAATCCCCTTGGCGTGCGCGGCCGCGACCGCGGATGCGACCTTCATGAGGGCCGCGGCGATGACTCGCGAGGCGTCGCGCGGCGCGAGTCGCTCCCAGACGGCATCCGCCCACGCATCCCACTCGAGTCCGTCGATCCACTCCATCACAAGCAGTCGCCCGCTGTCCACTTCGGGGGCGGCGAGCAGCGAGACGATGTTCGCGTGGGTCAGCGTCGCGAGAACTTCAGTCTCGCGCGCGAACCTCGCGAACTCGGCGGTCGACGACTCGTGCCAGAGGAGCCGCTTGATCGCAACGCGCCGGCCGCTGCGCACTTCCGTCGCCTCATACACGACGCCTTGGCCGCCGCGCTGGATGAGGCTCTCGATCCGGTAGCCGGCGAGTTCCCCAAGCGGCACGGGGGCCGTCGTCCGGAGGGCAAAGCGGAGCCACTCGTCCGTCTCGAATGCGGCGTCGATCACGGTCCCTCGTCGGCGATCTGCTGTTGGATCAGTTCCTTCAGGCGGTCGCGCAGCCGCTGCTTCACCTTGTGGACCGCCTGCTCTGAGGTCGCAAACCGCTGCGCCGTCCGCTCCACCGATTCCCCGGCTATGAGACATTCGAAGATCGCCAAGCTCTCCCTGCTGTGCGTCGCTCGAACCGCCGTCATCGCCAATCGGAAGTGGTGCTGTGTCCATTCGTCCTCGAACGCCTGCTCGACATCGCCGGTCGCGGCACACGAGCCTTCGACCGCGGTCCCGTCACCAATGGTTACCGCTGCGGCGGGGTCGTTTGGACGCCGATGCGCAGTTTTCTGTCGCGCGATCTCGTTTCGGATCGTCCTGAACAGATAATCGCGAAAGCGGCCCTTCTGGGGGTCGAACTCGAAGGTCCGCATCACGCGAAAGAGCGAGGCCAACACCGCTTGGGCGGCGTCGTCGGCATCGGTGAACTGGAGTCCCTGTCGGATGCAGAATCGGACGATGAGTTCGCGATATCGCCCTTCAAAGGTCTGCCATGCTCGTTCGTCACCGGGATCGCGAAGCCGCCCGAGCAGCGTGACTTGGGTAGGGGGGACGGCCACGGATCGCCACGGTACCCGGGGTGCGGCTCGCGGCCTCCGGGTCGCGCGCGCCCCGTACCCCCCGGTTACGGGCAGAAAGCGACCGCTAGCGGGCTCGAAGTGCCCGCAACCGGGGGGTCGGTTGGCGCAGCGCGCTACGGATTGCGCGCGACGCGGAAGCCGAAATCAGGCCGGACCGACGACCGAGGCACGTCGTTGGGGCGACTCGACGCACGGCAGCGTTGCGGTGTGGAGTCGATGTTCCATCCACCGCCGCGCACGACTCCCTTGGAGCCAGAAGTCGGCCCTGTGGGATCGACCACGCTGCTTGCGGTGTATCCCCCGTACCAATCGCTCACCCACTCCCACACATTGCCGGACATGTCGTGCAAACCAACCCTGTTGGCGAGCTTGCCGCCCACTGTGTGGGTCTGACTCGACGAGTTTGCGGAGAACCAGGCGATGGTTCCCAGCGTCGCGTCGCTGCTGCTGCCGTTGTGGAACGCGGTGTTAGTCCCGGCGCGATAGGCGTACTCCCACTCCGCCTCGGTCGGCAGCCGCAGCGAGTTCTGCGATAGGAACCCCTGAATGTTGTCCCACGACACATGTTCAGCTGGCCGCGACGGACTGTCGGCGGCTGTCGAGAATTCCGACGGATTGCTCCCCATCTCGGCTACCCACTGGGCCTGTGTCACTTCTGTCTTTCCGAGATAGAACGCGCTTGTGAGCGTCACCTGATGAACAGGGCTCTCGTCGGGACTGCACCCCCCGGCCGGCGTCGACGCACTACACCCCATCATGAACGTCCCCGGCGGCACCAGCAGCATCTCGATGTTGCTCGCGTTGTCGCGGACGCGCCACGGGAGATGCGCGGCGATGATGGCATTGCGCAGCGCCTCATCCGTCACGACCGCGGGATCCGGCAGCGCCTCGAGCGTCGTCGCCCTCGGCAGGGGCGGTGGCGGCGGATTGCATGTCCCCCAGTTGACGAGCACATACGACAAGTCGATCCCATTGATCGCGCCATCCCCGTTGATGTCACCTTCGCAACTCCCCGTTCCCTGCGCGAAACTCGCGTCGATCTCGGGGGAGTAGGAGACTGCGGCGAAGGCGACGGCCGCAGATGCGGCCACGGTCGCGAGGCGAGAGTTTTCAAGTGACAGGCTGGACATGGGACTTTCTCCGGGACTGGCAGAGTCCCCGACGGGCAACACCCCCGCACGGACAGAACCCTGCGAAGAAAGAAAGCCCTCGTGGCCCCACACGGCCCAAACGCCAATCAGAATTACTGCCACGAGTCCGAGCCGGAACCCCCCTCGGCGCCAGAACGGCAACCCCCTCGCCGAACCATCGGCATTCGACCGAGCCGCGTTCACTCGGGCCGCGTTCGCGCGAGCCAGCCGCCGCGCGACCTGGTCGTCAATCTCCCAGCGCCGCGCCATAGACATCCTCGACCGTGCGCTCGAGGTCTTCAGTTGGTACTCCAACATCGTGCATGGCGCATGCGCCCCAGGGGCTACCGGGCGGCCTCACGGAGGGCCGCGAGCAGTCGGGGGAGGCGCGTCGTGGCCAGATCGAACACCAACCGAGGATCGACTATGTCGTAGCCGTGCGCCAGCAGGTTGCGGAAGTCGATCACCCTGCGGTGGTCGGGGATCCGATCGGCGATCGAGGGGAAGTCTCGGGCAAGTCGCGCGAGCGCCTCGCCGATGATTTCGAAGCAGCGCTCTGTGGCGCGTTGCGTCTTGCGGTCCGCTAGGAAGAGCGCTTGAGTCACCCCACTGAGCATGCCGGTTATGTCCTCTCCCGCTGCGATGGCATCGCGCAGGATGGTCTGCGGTTCACGCCGCATAGAGGCGAATGGCGCCGCGGCGCAGCGATTCCAAGAAGAGCGGATTGCGGACGCCGCGGACCGTAATCACATCCACCGAGCGGCCCAGTATCTCCGAGAGGTCTTCGCGCAGTCCCATGAAAGAACCAAACAGGTCGGTGGCCCCGTCCGGAAAATCGACGAGCACATCGATGTCACTCCGGCTGGGATCGAAGTCATCCCGCGCTGCTGATCCGACCAACTCCAAAAATGAAACGCCGTGCCGTTCGCACGCAGCACGGATGCGGTCCAGGTTGGTGGAGACGAGATCGATCACGCGAGTGCAGGTTATCGCGGACCGGCCCGGTTCTGGCGGACAAACTCAGCCACAACCGGAAACTGGCCGCTGAGCGGTCCCGCGTCGTCAATCTCCCAGCGCCGCGCCATAGACATCCTCGACCGTGCGCTCGAGGTCTGCCGCCGCGACGCCATCGTCGCGCAGGACCGCAGCGATCGCCCGCCGCAATCGGTACTGCGCCATGCGACTCATCGCCTTCGCCTCGCCGCGCGCAACGCCAAGTTCGTCCGCCGCCGCCGCGTACTCGACCCCGTCGAGCACATGCCGCTCGAACAGTCGCCACGCCGTCTCGCGACCTTCCGCCGTGAGTTCTGCGGCCGCCTGCGCCGCCGCCTCGACGAGAATCCCACGGGCCCACGCACGGTCGAACGCGCGCTCGGCCGTGGGCTCATGCGAACCCTCGTGCTGCGCCGCGTCGGCGCTCGCGTGCGGCCCACCCTCGCGGCGCGCGAGCCGCCGCGCATCCCGCGCGAGCGTGCGCAACTCCAGCAGGATCCCGTTCATCAGCCACCGCCGCAGGGAAATCCCCACCGCGTGCCATCGCTCCATGTAGTCGAGCGAGTCGAGCCGCCGCGCGAAGAACCCCGCGACGAGATCATCGGCGTCGCCGAAACTCCGCCACCGCGAACCAAGGATGTACGCGCGCAGCGGCTCGCGGTAACGCTCCATCACATGACGGCTGAGCGTGCGAATCGCCTCGCGATGCGCCTCCGAGTCGCCGGCGGCACGCGCCTCGCGCCCCGCATCGATCTGCGTCTCCAGCCATGTGCGATGCGTGGACGGGAAATGGTCGACCGGTGGAACGCCCCGAGACATGGAATCACGATAGCAGGGGGAGGACCCGCCTCGCGCGCACCCCCACGCCGCGACCTTCGAGGTGCCATCCAAGACGACAGTTCAACTGCGCAATTCGATGCCACCGGTGGCGAAACCGTCGGCCAACGCGGACGAGTCCATCATCGTCCGACGACGATTCTCCCGCAGTTACGATGTGACTCGTGAGATTGCCAACACATTTCGTGCTGTCGGTTGCCGTGGGCGCCTGCATGCTCGCCATTGGGGCGCGGGCAGTGCTGGCCGACGAACCAACCATCGCTCCTCAGCAGTCATCGGAACCTACGCCTGCGACGGCGCCTGCTCCCAGTGCCCCCGCGCCCGCTGACCCGCCTGCCGCGCCCGCCGTCCCATCTGCCGACGCCACCACCGCCACGCTCCGCGGCATCGCCAAGGTGCCCGAGCCGCGCGCACCTGCGAAGTCGAAGAGTGACTATGACGCTCCCGTCGAGACGACGCTTCCGGACGCGCCGGTTGCGGCGATCTGGGTCGGCTCCGGAGCGAAGCCCTTGGACCCAGCGACCACCGCGCCGGTTCAGATTCGCCAAGAGGGAATCCAGTTCCGGCCGGGCACGCTCGTCGTGCAAACTGGCACACCCGTGATCTTTCCCAACCACGATCAGGTCTTGCACGCGGTGCGATCCCAGAGCGCCGCAAAGAAATTCAACGTCGGTCGCTTCATGAAGGGCGAGGATCCGCCAGCAGTGGTCTTCGACAAGCCGGGCTATGTCTTCCTCCTTTGCGAGGTGCACGAGCACATGCAAGGGCACTTGCTGGTTGTAGACACCCCCTACTCCACCACGAGCGACGCGAAGGGTTCGTTCGAGATCAAGGCGATTCCGCCCGGCACGTACACAGTGACCATCTGGCGAGGACGCAAGGATCAGGAGACCCGAGAGGTCACGCTTGGTGCTGGGCAAGTGCTCGAGGTCGACTGGAGCAAGTGACTTCGACATGAAGTTCAGTCGACGCATTACGCTGAGCATTCTCGCACTCGTTGCGGGGACAAGTGGGGTCGGTGTGCTGATCGCACATCGACAGGTCGCGCACGCCGAAGAGCAGGGGGCGCGAGCAATCTTTGAACTCGAGGTGCGCGCCATGCGCGAACGGCAGGCACTCCGCCTCGACGCGACTCGGCAAGTCATCGGTGACTTCGAGCGCAACAGCTTCCTGTTCGCGGCACTCGTTGAAGAAGACTGGAAGGGCCTCTACGACAACGCGCAGTACGAACTCAGGAAGCTGAAGGCGAAGGACTCCTTCTTCCTCGACTCAGGAGGAGAACCAGTTGCGGCGGCCGGTCGCTCGCTCGGCCCATTGGGGGACGCGATTCACGCCGCACTGCCTCCGGCGAAGGACGAGCCATTCGGCGAGCCGCTCCGATCCGCGTGCGTGCTGCACGATGGATCGCTCTTTGAGGTGTTGCGTCAGCCCGTGATCGATGTCAACACCGAGGAGCCAGCAGGGTGGATCGTCGCCGCGTGGCCCTACGCTTGGCCCGCCGAGGGGACTTCGGGGGCAACGCTGTACGCAATGGCAGTTGGTTCGGAGATCGCCCTGCCGCCCGGACAGCCGCTGGGCGCGTGGCTCAGGGACTTGCTTCCGTCGCGGATTTCGCCCGAGGCGGAATCAACGCAAGCGACGGCGCCCGATGGGACGCCATACTCCGTGCGTTCGTTCGCGGTGAAAGGTGCCGCGAAGGCAGCGGTGCGGTTCGTCGTCGTGCAGAGCCTCGCCGAGTGGGTCGCAGCGCGGAATCGGACCACCGCATTCTTCCTCGGCACGGCGGTGATCGCCCTCGGCAGCGGCGCCGTGGTGAGCCACTGGATGGGGAAGAGCCTCTCCAAGCCGGTCGCGGTGCTCGGGGATGCGGCACGCGCAATCGGCCAGGGGAAGTATGACGTTCGCGTGCACCTCCAAGGCGCCGACGAGTTCCATGCGCTTGGCGCCACCTTCAACACCATGGCGCACGGCCTTGAGTTGCGCGACAAGTATCGAAACGTGCTCGATGCGGTCGCAGATCCTGCTGTTGCCGAGGAACTCGTCGCGGGCGAACTGAACCGGAAGGGGCGCACCGTCGATGCAGGGATTCTCTTCTGCGACATTCGCGGATTCACGGCGACGACGGAAACCATGACTCCGGAGGAAGTGATCGAGATGCTCAATGCGCACATGAGCGCGATGTGCGACATCATCTACGCGCATGGCGGAATGGTCGACAAATTCGTCGGCGATCTCGTCATGGCCGTGTGGGGTGCCCCCAAGTCATCGCCCGACGATGCGCTTCGCCTTGCGCGGTGCGCACTCGCGATGCAGGCAGAGCGCACGCGGCTGAACGAGTCGGGCGGGAAGCCGATCCGAGTCGGCATCGGCATCGCGTACGGACCGGTCGTCGCGGGGTGCATGGGATCTGCAACGCGCGTCAGTTACACCGTGCTGGGCGCGCGGGTCAACCTTGCCAGTCGGCTGTGCAGCGCGGCAAAGGCCGGTCAGGTCGTGGCGGATTCCCGGGTGCGGGAGCAACTCGACACGACGATTTGCGCGGAGGCGCTTGAGCCATTTCCAGTGAAGGGTTTCCAAGACCCGGTGCACGCGTTCGTGCTGTCGAACTCATGAAGGAGGACCAATGATCGAGACCATGCTCATCACGTGTTGCCTCGGGCAGGTGGCCGAGGAAGACCTTGGGGTCTTCGACACGCTCTCGCAAGCGATGCAGGACGTCGGCGACTCGCTGACGACGGGCGATCCCGATGGATCGTGGACGCTCGGCATCGACCCGTGGATAGATCAGACGATCTGGTTCTACACGCAACCACCGCCGGACTTCCTCCAGTCGGAAACCAATGTCCTCTATGCCCCCGCAATCAATCTGATGGGGACCGCGACGGTCGGCAAGGCATTCGACTTCACGGTGTACGCCATGGCCTCGCGCGGATTCGATCCGACGGATGAGTCGATGGAGATGATCCTCAACGAATACTTCGTGACGGTGCGTCCCTTTGAGAACAGGTTGCTGAGCCTGCGTGCGGGGCAGTTCGGCACATGCTTCGGCCAGTGGAACCGGCGGTTCCTCTCGTTCGAGAATCCGCTCATTGACGCACCGGTGCCCTATGGCTGGATGACGTCGGTCGGGGACGGCACAACCGTGCCCGCAAACCCCAAGTCGCCGGTTCAATTGGGGAGGAAAGGCAAGGCGGACAATGTGCCAAGCTGGAATCCGATCATCTGGGGGCCCTCCTACACCAGCGGGTTCAGCGCATTCGGCGTGATTCCGGCATGGGACCAGGCGAACTTCGACTGGGCGGTCGAGGTGAAGAATGCGTCGCTCTCGTCGCGCCCGAGCGAGTGGCAGTTCTGGGATCGCAATCTCGCCGCTCCGACCGTGACGTCTCGCGTTGGTGCCCGACCAGACCCTCGGTGGAATTTCGGCGGAAGTTTCAGCCGAGGCGGCTACCTGCTGTCGAATCCGGTGGCGAGGCCGGGCACCACGATCACCGACCCCGGCAGTTTCATGCAAACGACTTGGGGACTCGATGGCTCGTACACGCATGAGTGGTTTGAGGTCTGGTCCGAGTTCATCTGGAACACATTCGACCAGCCAGCGGTCGGCAACCTCAACAGCTTCAGTTTCTTCGTCGAAGGAAAGTTCAATGTTGCCACGGACGCGTGGCTATCCGCGCGCTGGAATTCGCAGTTCTACGGGGAGCTGAGCAACCAGACCTGGGACAACAACGTGCAGCGCATCGATCTGGGAGGCGGCATGCGTCTCAACGATTCGTTCACGTTCAAGATCCAAGTGAGTCATACGAATGAATCAGGCAGCGTCGGCCAGGGGGAGTGGTACGGAGCCACGCAGCTCATTATGGAGTTCTAGGAGGGTCCGCGGCGGTGGGGGCGATGGTCAAGCCACGCCTGGGTCGCGCCGTGCGTTGCTTGCGCGCTTCACGCGTTCGCTGCGCAGCGGCGTGATGTCGCGCGCAATCCCCATCCACGCCAGCGCGCGCACTTCCCAGTAGGTCAGGTCGAACTCCCACCAACGGTGCTGAACGGAGCACGCGGATGGGTCCTGATGATGGTTGTTGTGCCAGCCTTCGCCCGCGGCGACCAGCGCAACCAGCCAGTTGTTGCGGCTGTTCTCCTCGGTCGCGTGGTTCCTGTACCCAAACATGTGCGTCAGGCTGTTCACGCTCCAGGTGATGTGCCAGACGAGCACGGTTCGCGCGAAGACTCCCCAGATCACGACGCTTGCGCCAAACATCGCTGCGCCTTCAAACGCCTCTCCGGCACTCATCGCCGCAAGGAACGCGATGGCAAAGTAGGGAATGATCTGCGCCGCGTAGATCAGAAGCGGCGCGACTGGCCTGCGCTCAAGCCAAAAGTAGTAGGGGTCCTGGAGCGTGTCGCGCGCATACTTCGCGTAGCTCGACACATGAGTCAAGTCGTGGTTGCGAAGGAAGAGCCACCCCATGTGCCCCCACAAGAACGTGACGAGCGGCGAGTGCGGGTCCTCCCCCTCATCGCTGTGCGCGTGGTGCATCCGGTGGGTTGCAACCCAGCGCGCGGGGGAGTCCTGCAAGCAACACAGTGCGAGCGTGACGAGCGTCCACTCGAACCAGCGCGGGACCGTGAAGCTCCGGTGCGTCAGGAGGCGGTGGTATCCCATCGTGATCGCCTGTCCGAAAACATGGATCCCCAGGACGCACGCGATGACCCCCGTCCACGAGAAGAATGTCGGCGCGCACGCCAAGAGCGCGAGCAAGTGCACCATGAGCACCGGCAGGAGGTAACGCAAGAACAGAACGGTTGGGACTGTCGAAGTTGGTCGACCCAAGGCAGTCAGCGAGCTGTGTTGGGTCATCAGGGGAGAGTCCAAGCCGTTCGAACAGGTCGTCGCCCATCCGTAGGCGACTCTGGGGCCCCGGAGTTGGCGTGGAGGGTAGCGACTCGGCGGGTGGTGGCACCGGAGCCCCCACGATCGGAATGTCGATGAACGCCGAGCACCCGTCGTCCAATCCATTGAATCCCTTGGAGTAAAGCTGGTACCCGAGCGGGCATGCGGGATCCTGCACGGTGCGGTAGATGACGCCGAGTGATGTTGGCGGAGGCGTCGGCAGATACCCGGGCACCAGTTCCTCAAGCGATGCGGGCAATCGTCCCTGGGTCCGGCGGAATTCCTCGATTCCAAGAACACAGCTCAGGGCTAAGTCGGAAAGCAGAATGGGTTGAAAGTCGAGGCTACGACCAGACATCATCTCCATAAACGCATCGGCCATCGGCGGGAGCGCGGGCGCGGGCGAGATCGATGGGGTCGCGTTGCTCCACCTTGTTGAGTTTGCGCAGGTCAGCAGCAGCGTGGGGAGCGTGTCGATCGATGCGGCCCACTCGCGGTCAAAGTCGCATCCGAGCCCCGATGGCTCGGTGCGCGTCGACATGTTGCTCAGGTAGACGCTGATGGCTCGCTCGTATGCCTCCGTTCGAATCCAGGGAGTCAAGCGCCAGCGCAGCACCGCAGGATCGCCGAAGACGCGGAGCAAATCCTCTTGGAACCAGCGGACAAAGATCGCCGACAGGGACTCGGGCGTGACCCGGCAGCGAAGGTTGCGGTCGACAGCCTGCCGAGCGATTCGAAGCGCCTCGTCACCGCCGGGCAGCCGCGCCACCTCGGCCAAGCACTCCATCACCTGTCCTGCGCCAACAATCGACCCACCGAGGGGGGTTGGCCGAGCTATGCCCTGCATTGCCGCGAGCGACGCGAGTGCGCGGAAGGCACGCGCCGCTTCCGCAGGTTCGCCGCGCGCACATGCGTCGAGCATCCAGATGCTCGCAAGGTTTGCTGCGTGGCTCATGGCGACGGCAAAGAGTCTGGTTCGCGCAGATGCGCACTCTCCGAACAGGGGCGCGGCTAAGGGATCGGTCGGGAACTGGATTGCCGGAGCGAGCCCGATCCGGTCCAGCGAGTCGAGCAGTCCCGCGGCGCGCGCTTCACGCACCACCATCTGGACACTCACCGTTCGGTCGGCCGGCGGCGACCCGTCGCGGGGGGGAGCAGGGTCCATCCGCAAACGGAAGTCGCGCGGTGGCCACCAATTGAGGAGCGCGCGCTCGGTGGGCGTGTCGCGAATCGCACCGAATCGCGACTGGAACTCGGTCAGCGCGTCGACGGCGTTGTCACCCTCGACAAGCGCAGCGGGTGGCACCACGGCGGCCAGCAGCTCCGACCCGGGCGGCAGCGCGGCGACGGCGGCATGGACGGCGGAGGCCATCAAGCGCACGCGCACTTCCCAGATAGCAAGCAAGATGCCTAGCACGATCGCGATGCTTCCTAGGACGGCCGCAGTCCCTCGCGCAGCGGTGCGGAGGCGCTTCCGTGTCCACCAGAACTCCACCGGCAGTTGCACGCTTGGCCCGGGGAGGAAGCGAAGCGATCCGTCGCTGCCACGCACGCAGTGCTTGGCGTGCACCCCGACATATGTCACGCACGCGCACTCCGGGCAGGTGACGCGGTGGTCCGCCGTCACTGGAAGTCCCACCATCGAGTAGCGGCACTGTGGGCAGCGAGCCACGCAGTTGAGGATGCGCCGGATGGCCAGGCGCAACAGGATGTCACGGATCACGAGCGAGCCGATGCCGATGGTGATGAGAAGCACAACGGCAAGCAATATCGCGTTTGCCGTCGCCATCCAGTTCGGGCTCGGATCTGGTTCCAGAAACCAAACCTCGGCAATCACTAGCGTCAGAATCGTCGCCGCGTTCACGCACGCACGCATGATGCGTCGCCAGAGCACGACCGTCGCGTTGCGCACAAAGATCCGGCAGTCGTCGTCGGAGAACGAGTCGAGCTCTGGGAATGCCCGGTAGACAGTTGGTGCGAGCAGTCTCATGGCGCCGGCGACGGAATCACTCTCATCGATTCACCCCTGAGAGTTGGCGCATCCTAGATGGCTGTGTGCTCAGGTACCGGCGGCGGCGGAGAGTTCACCCCAGATGTGGGGATTACTCGCTCGACCTGAGCGGCTTCAATGTCTCCCAGAACTCGTAGAGGATTGAAAACGCTTCGTCGATGCCACGTGGCGAGATCCCGGCCTCCATCGCCATCGCCGGAAACTCTGCGGTCCAGGCGCGCGACGTCGGAAAAGCGAAGTCCTATCAATTCGAGAATCCCGAGTTTTCAGCGTCCTGCTAGGCGCGGCGTCGTCGCTTCGCACAGCCAACCAAGCCCAACAAGACGAGCGCACCAGGTGTCGGAACTGCCGAGAAAGACACAATCGGAGTCAATGCCGTTCCGACGCCTGGGTAGGGATCCCATCCGTAGTTTGCTTGGAATACTCCACCCTGATTCGCCCAGAACACATCACCGAGGTTTGCATTCGATCCCGTCGTGATTCCCAGCGCGCCTTCCATGCTGAGAGCGAAATTGAGGCCGTTGTATGGGCCGCTCGATCCAGTTGGGGTCGCGCCGTAAGTTTCTGTGTTGAATGCAAGTCCGTACACGATCGAGTCGGGTGCGAGCAAATTGAGTCCGCTGAGGTCGAACGTCATTGCGAAAAGCCCGCCGAGTGCGCCGCCTGTTTCGTATCGAACGAATTGCGATTGACTCACTGAACCAAGCAAAGCTCCTGGCTGACTGCCAGATCCAGACTCATAGATGTTGAATGTGAAATCGTGCATGTACCCGGCGACGCCATCCACGGTGGTATTGCCGCCGTAGTTCGTCCACTCCGATGCTCCCGCGTAACTGTCCATCCATGCCGTGACGGATGTCAGGAGGCGAGCGCTTCCGCCGAAATTGATTCGGTCGCCGAACTCCGCGAGACTCTCTGCCTGATAGGGTTGGCTGTAGTAGCCAGTCGGGTCGAGAGCGACAGGAATATTGGTATAGATGACATCGCCTGATGCCGAGGTCCAGACCGATGCAGCTAGTGCAATCAACGCAGTCGACATAAGTGGGATCGTTCTCATGGCAAATCTCCTCGCGGCGTTTTCTGAACGCCCAAGCCCACCGAGGGCAGTCAAACAGAGTCGTGACCTACGACCCGCGACCCTTTGCCACTTCTTGCGCACGCACGCGTGCGAGTCCCCCTGCAATGGCAACGTCTTCACGTCTCTGAACGATCCCGCTGCAAATGCAGAGTATCCGCGTGTCCCTGCGAATCAAGTCACAGAGCGAACTTTCAATCAAAAAAAGGTGCTTCGAAGTCAAACAGTGCGACTGTCTGCGCAGATTGAGAATCATTTGACCAGGTCGCTCGGGTCCGCTTGCCCAGAGCACGCTGGATGCGGCCGGTCCTGCAAGACCTATTCGACCACGCCCAGGTTGGCGCAGAGCGGATCATCCCGAGGTTCGGTGATCCATCTGTGAACCTGCGCCCGATGTTGCACCGCATTATCGAACGGGCAGGGCATGCTCCGTGGCCCAGACTCTTCCAAAACCTACGTGCGTCGTGCGCGACCGACTGGGTTCAGCGGTACCCCGGCCATGCAGTAGCGAAATGGATGGGGCACTCCCCGCCCATCGCAGCACAGCACTACTTGCAGGATCGTGACGCCGACTTTGACGCTGCAGCCGGTCTCAGTTTGGGCGACACAAAATGCGTCACACTTGAAGCACAAAATGCGTCACAGCACCCATCCGCACCGCTTCGCGCTACTACGCACGAATCGTTCGCAAGTCCATGTTGTGGCGAGAGTGCGCAGCGCCATGCGGCGCCATGCGACGCTGCGCGAAACCGGGGCAATGGGCGAAGTAGGATTCGAACCTACGAAGGCTAAGCCAACAGATTTACAGTCTGTCCTCGTTGACCGCTTGAGTATTCGCCCTGTCGATTGTCAGCCCGCGCACATCTCGCGGGTGTGGGATCCTACAGAGCCTCGATACGGGGGCAGCAGTCGGGAGTAGCGGTCGACTTGGTGGGCTTGCCGGGCCCGGATCCATCGCGACTGCAGAATCCATGAGAAAATGGCTCTCCACATGCATGAATCGAGATCGGAGTTCTTGGGTTGCGCATGGTTTGAGACATGTTCACGATCATGGTCCGCTCTCCCCAAGTCTTTGTGGCAGCATTGTTTCCACTCGGCGCTGCCGCCGCAGTCCTCGCTCAGGCCCCCGTGCAGGTGAATGTCTCGTCGATGGGATTCAACATCCCAGGCGACGCCGCGAACGAGCCGTCGATCGCTGTGGACCCGACCAATCCGCGCCGCATGGCGATCGGCTGGCGCCAGTTCGATTCGATCTCGTCGAGCATCCGGGAAGCAGGTTGGGGATGGAGCGAGGACGCAGGTCGCACATGGCACTTCCCAGGCGTCCTGGAGCGTGGGGTCTTTCGCAGCGACCCGCTGCTGGGCTCACTTGCGGACGGCACATTTCTCTATTGCAGCATGCGACAGGACTTCTACTGCCAGATGTACCGAAGCGAGAACGGTGGCCAGTCGTGGGGTCCATCGGTTCCCTCGTACGGCGGCGACAAGTCGTGGATGGCGATCGACCGCACGAAGGGCCCGAGCCGTGACCACACCTATCTCCACTGGAGCACGGAAGAGAATCCCTACCCGGGCACTCCGTTCGTTCGCAGCACTGACGGCGGGCTGACCTTCGATGCTCCCGTGTCGATGCCCGACCCGATGCGCTGGGGGACGCTCGCCGTTGGCGCCGAGGGAGCACTGTTCATCGCGGGCGTTCGCAGTTTGCCTCTCGACAGCGACACTTTCCTCTTCACACGCAGCGACAACGCCCGCGATGCGTCGCAGGCCGTCTCGTTCACTCAGCCTCGGGTCCTCGCCATGGGTGGCGGGATGCCGTGGGCCACGGGCCCGAACCCTTCGGGTCTTCTCGCACAGGTGTGGGTGGATGTCGATCGTTCGGATGGTCCCTACAGCGGGCGGATTTATGTCCTCTCAGGCGTCGATCCGGCGCCGGTGGGCGCCGTCAATGACCCGCTCGATGTCCACCTCATCTGGAGTGACAGCGGCGGCACCACGTGGTCGCCGTACACGCGGGTGAATCCCGATCCCATGGGCGCGAACTCGTGGAACTGGCACGGCACGATGAGTGTCGCTCCCAACGGGCGCATCGAAGTGGTCTGGCTCAGCACCCACGAGTCGGGATCGATGAATGTGGCGCGCCTCTACTCCACTTCGAGCACCGACGGTGGATCCACCTTCGCGGCGCCGGTTGCGCAAACGCCTGCGTTCAACTCAACCGCCGGCTGGCCGCAGCAGCAGAAGATGGGGGACTACTTCCACATGGTCTCGGACCTCACGGGTGCAGACCTTGCCTTCTGCACCACGGTCAACGGAGAGCAGGATGTCTACTACCTGCGCATTGGCCCGCGACCTCAACGGTGACGGCATCCCCGACGCCTGCGCGGGTCCCGGCGACCTCGATGGCGATGGTGATGTCGATGGGCTCGACCTCGGGATGATCCTCGCGGCGTGGGGGACGACGGAAGGAGACATGGACGGCGATGGCCTCACCGATGGTGTTGACATGACCATCCTGCTTTCTGCGTGGACGGGGAGCTGATCGCAGGCGCCCGGCCGGCCGCGGCGGCTAGCTGTTCGAACGCGGCTGGACCTGGGTGACGAGGCGACGGGTCGCCTGATAGAGGCGCAGCCATCGCGCCGGGGCGCGCGGGGTGCGGCGCTTGGCCTTGCGCGCCGAGATCCACTTGTGGACCAGGTACATCAGGAGCACGAACCCGAGCGTCAGTCCGACGGCGATCATGATCTTGTGCGTGTGATCGGTGACGCCGACCTCCTCGGCCGCGCGCGCGCCGGCGACGCCGACGAGCATCTGGAGGGGCACGGTCACCGCCGCACACGAGCACTCGACGAGCAGGAACTTCCACCAAGCCATGTGCAGGAGACCGCACATGGTGATGACCGGCGTGCGCGTCCCCGGAATGAACCGTGCGGCGAAGAGCACGAACGCCCCGCGCTCGTCAATTTGGTGCTTGATCTCGAGAAGCCGTCTCGGGTGGATTGCCCGCTTGAAGAACTTGGAGTGGAGGAATCGTGTGCCGAAGTGGCCGCACATCCAGAACCACAGTCCATCGCCGACGACGATGCCGAGGTACGCCCACACCCAGAACTTGACGAACATCCCGAGGTCGTGGGCCGCGAGCCATCCCGCGGGGATGAGGATCAGATCTTCGGAGAGATGCAGCCCGACACCCGAGATGACGAACGCGCCGAACAGCGCGAAGGACCCGTAGTCGTCGATCGCCTCTGCGAGCCACCCGGGGATTTCGGTGGCGGCGGGGGTCGGCGGGCCGCCCGCGTCCTGCGCGGCGGCTCCCGCAAGCGACAGCACGATGACGAATGCTGCCATCCACGCCGCGAGCAAAGAAAAACGCCGCACCATCGTTTGGCGATGGTACGGCGTGTCCTGGACTTGAAGTCCGCGTCGACCGTGGGGCTCAGCCCTTGGCGTCCGCGGGAATGCGCATGCTGTAGAACGATCGGTAGACGAACACCAGCGCGATCGCAAGGAACACCACGCCGATGCCGAGCTTCGCGCTCTGGTTGGACATGGTCACGGCGATCTCGACGGCGAGGAGGCCGAAGAGCGTCGTGAACTTGATGACCGGGTTGAGGCTGACCGAGCTCGTGTCCTTGAACGGGTCGCCGACGGTGTCGCCGACGACGGTCGCTGCGTGCAGGTCCGTGCCCTTGGCGCGCATGTCGACCTCGACGATCTTCTTCGCGTTGTCCCAGGCGCCACCGGCATTGGCCATGAAGATGGCCTGGAAGAGCCCGAAGAACGCGATCGCGATCAGGTACCCGATGAAGAAGAACGGATCGAAGAAGGGGAGTGCGAGCGACAGGCAGAACACCACGATGAAGATGTTGATCATCCCCTTCTGGGCGTACACCGTGCAAATGCGCACGACTTCCTTGGAGTCTTCGACGTTGGCGGTCGCCTTGTCCAGGTTGATGTTCTCCTTGATGTAGACCACGGCGCGGTAGGCGCCAGTGACGACCGCCTGCGTGCTCGCGCCGGTGAACCAGTAGATCACCGCGCCGCCCATGAGGAGGCCGAGGAGGATCTCCGGCTGCACGATCGAGAGGTTGCCGACGACGGCCTGCACTGCGGTCTTGACCGCCGCTGCGTAGCCGGGCGCTGCGGTGTCGACGGTGCCACCCATGAGGTTCGCAGTCTCCACGCCGATGAGGGCGAGGATGATGCCGAACACCATGGTGGTCGCACCCACGACGGCGGTGCCGATGAGCACCGGCTTCGCAGTCGCCTTGAACGTATTGCCAGCGCCGTCGCCCTTCTCAAGCTTGTGCTTGGCGGTCTCGAAGTTTGGCGTGAAGCCGAACTGCGCCTTGATCTCTTCCTTGACGCCGGGCTTCGACTCGATCTGGCTGAGCTCGTAGACGCTTTGCGCGTTGTCCGTGACCGGGCCGAACGAGTCGACCGCGATCGTGACGGGGCCCATGCCGAGGAAGCCGAAGGCCACGAGGCCGAAGGCAAAGATCGGCGGCGCGAACGGATACGCCTCGGGCATGATCGCGAGCATGTCGCCGCTGGTGGCGCACCACCAGCCGCAACCCATGAGCGAGAGGATCACGAGGCCGTTCCAGAACGCCGAGAAGTTGCCCGACACGAAGCCGGACAGGATGCAGAGGCTCGCGCCGCCTTGCTTGGCGGCGTTGACGACTTCCTTCACGTGGCGTGAATTCGTGCTCGTGAACACCTTGGTGAACTCGGGGATGAGCGCGCCGGCGAGGGTGCCGAGCGAGATGATCACCGAGAGGATCCACCAGAGGTCGGGGAGCGCAATGACCTTCTCGGTCACGGTCTTCGTCGCATCGACGAGCGTGCCAGCCGCAGTCTCCGTGGCCCTGACCGCGGTGTCGACCGTCACATCGTCGATCGAGATGTTGCCGAGCAGGAAGTAGCTCGCGACGAAGGTGACCGCGATCGAGATGATCGAGGTGATCCAGACGAGCGAGGTGAGCGGGGCTTCTTCGTCGAAGTCTGTCTTCTCGCCGAAGCGGGCCTTCGAGATCATCTCGTTGAGGAGATAGGAGCCGAGGCTCGTGACCACCATCAGGATGCGCATGGCGAAGAGCCAGATGATGAGCGTCGCGCAGAGGCTCGGGTTGATTTCACCGAGCGAGTACGCGAGGAAGGCGATGAGCGCCACGCCGGTGACGCCGTAGGTCTCGAAGCCGTCGGCGGTAGGGCCGACCGAGTCGCCTGCGTTGTCGCCGGTGCAGTCGGCGATCACGCCGGGGTTCTTCGGATCGTCCTCAGGGAGCTTGAAGACGATCTTCATGAGATCCGCGCCGATGTCGGCGATCTTGGTGAAGATTCCGCCGCAGATGCGCAGCGCGCTCGCGCCGAGGCTCTCGCCGATGGCGAACCCGATGAAGCAGGGGCCGACGAGTTCGGTCGGGAGGAAGGCGAGGATGCAGATCATGAAGAAGAGTTCGACCGACACGAGGAGGAGTCCGACGCTCATGCCGCTCTTCAACGGGATGCCGAGGACGGGCAACGCAGCGCTGCGGAGGCTCGCGAATGCCGCGCGGCTGTTGGCCACCGTGTTGATGCGGATGCCGAACCAGGCCACGCCGTAGGAGCCGAGGATGCCGAGCACGCTGGCGGAGAGGATCAAGGCCACGCTCGACGCCGACTTGTGCTCAAGGACCCCGAAGTAGTAGATGATGCAGGCGGCGATCAGGACCCAGAGGCCGACAAGGAACTTGCCCTGCTGAAAGAGGTAGCTCTTGCAGGTCTCCCAGATGATGTTCGACACATTTTGCATCGAGGAGTGCACAGGCAGAGCCTTCGTCTGCTTGTATTGAGCGAGGCCGAACAGCGTCGCCAGGACGCAGACAACGAGTCCCGCATAGAGGATCCCCATGCCGGTGAGCGTCGATCCGAGCACATCAAACTGAACATCGGAGAGCGATGGGACCTTGAGGTCCGCCTCGCCGGCAAAGGCGGCGGGAGCCAAGACGCAGAGAGTCAACAGCGCCGTCATGATTCGAAGCATGGGGGTTCCTTCCTTATTTGAGCGGGAAATTGAAGCGGGGGAGTGTAGCGATTTATGCGAAACTGGCAAGCCGCCCGAATCCGCAGCCATGCTCGACCACCGACTCGCCAAACGCAAGCGTCACCTGATGAAGTGGTCGCGCCGCACCGACGCGCCGTGCTTCCGTGTGTACGAACGGGACATTCCGGAGTACCCGCTGGTGATCGATTGGTACGACGGGGATGTCGTGGCGTGGTTCCACCCGCGGACGCGCGATGACACCGAAGAGGCGGAGGAGGCGTTCGTGCAGTTGAGCGTCGCGCAGATCAAGGCGGGGCTTGAGATCGACGACGCGCGGCTGTACATCAAGCGGCGTCAGCGCCAGCGCGGGCTCGCGCAGTACGAACGGGTGAGCACCGACTCGGTTGTGCGCGTCGTCAGTGAGCACGGCCTGAAGTTCGAGGTGAACCTCTCGGACTACCTCGACACCGGACTGTTCCTCGACCACCGCACGACGCGCGCCATGATTCGCGAGCGCGCGCAGGGCAAGCGCGTGCTGAACCTCTTCGCGTACACGGGAGCGTTTACGGTGCACGCCGCGGCTGGGGGGGCGAGCGCCACGCTCACGGTCGACATGAGCAACACCTATCAGGCGTGGACGAGCCGCAACCTGGCGCTCAACGGATTCGCGGTGGGCCCGACGCATCGACTGGAGTCGGCCGACTGCCTGCAGTTCCTGGAGGCGGGCCCTGCGGCGGGAGAGTCCTATGACATCATCGTTCTCGACCCGCCGACCTTCTCGAACTCCAAGCGGATGGTCGCGGGAAGTTTCTCGGTGGACCGCGACTGGATCGCGCTGCTGGCGATGACGATGCCGTGGCTCTCGCCGATGGGTCAGATCTGGTTCAGCACGAACTCGAGGTCGTTCCGGCCGGAGTCAGCGCAGTTGCCCGAGGGCATTGCGCTCAGGGAGATCACGAAATACACGGTCCCCGAGGACTTCGACTCAAAGACGCCGCACCGCGCCTATCTCGTCGCCCGCGCGGATGTCCCGGGAGCGCTCGACCTGCGGGTTACTCGTCCGCCTTCGACTTCGGGGAGAGGGGAGCCACCGGAAGCAGCGACGCCGGAATCATGAACTCGGGAGCGTCGGGGAGTTGCGGGGGCCCCGCCCTCATTTCGGCTTCACGGTCTGCAAGAACTCGCGGCCGGTCCCGGTCAGGCGGTAGCACTGTCTGCTGCTGCGCGGCTTGTCAGGAATTGTCATCTCGATCAGGCCAGCGGCAACAAGGGGTTTGAGGTGCTCGCTGACAAAGTGCTCTCGGTTGCTGAGCCCCGAAGCCTTCTGCAAGACCGCGCGCGCCAGCGGTTCGGGAGTTGTGTCGAGGGCAATCAGGACTTGGCGGGTACTTGGCGGGTACTTGTCGGGTACTTGGGTGGCGACATGTCCGGTCCGCTGGTCCTCCGACCGGATCCGGACCTCGGGGTTCGGGCGGAACATCGTTGTGACGAACCCGTTGGCTTCCCACTCCGGCTGCGGGTAGCCACCATCGCGCGCCGCATTGCGGATGCGCTTGATCCCCGTGCCCGCCTTCTCGATGAAGTCGATGTGATGAAGGAGATCCGCGATGAGAGCGTTCCGGCGAACGCTCTTGCGCCCGAGATCGGCGAGCGTCATCCCCTTGGGAAGCCCGCCCGGGCTCACGACCTCGATGCGGTCGGTGTAGATCTCGACGAACACATTGGCGCCCTCGATGAACCAGTCGCGGTGCATCACCGCGTTGGTGATCGCCTCGCGCAGCGCCTTCATTGGGTACTCGGGGATGTTCTCGCGCTGGAGGCGCTCGATTCGATAGGCCGTGCGGGTATTGCGCTCGACGAACCGCAGGGCTTCCTCGATGTCAGACACGACACCTCCATCGAAATCCTTGCGGTCGAGGATGTGGACCTTGTCTGTGCCCTTGGCGAGCAGACAAGTGAGATAGGCCTGGTTGAAAAAGTGCCGCACATCCTTCGCGAAGAAGAGCACGCCGGCGTTGCGGAACAGGAGCTTGCCTCCGGCGCGTTCAGCCGCCTCGATGTTCACGAGCACGTCTTCGGTGCGCGGCTTGCCAGCGATGCCGGAGAGTTTCAGCCACGCGTCATACTTCGCACGGTCGAAGTCCTGTGGGTAGCGGAAGCGGGGGCAGGGGGCGAGGTCGAAGCGGACCGCCCCCTCGGTCCGGAAGAAGTCGCGGATCTCCTTTCGGCTGAGCTTCTGGGTCGCCGCTCCCTGTCGCCAGAAGAAACCATCGCTGCACTGCACAGGCTTGGCCTCACTCTCTCGAACATGGATCACCAAGACATCGCCAACTGGCTCGACGCGCACAGTGACCGGCGGGTCGCAGTTGCGGGCCATGTCCTGGATGCGGGCGCGGAGGCTGTTGGCGTCCTTCACGCCGACGACCGTGCCGTCGTCTCGCACGCCGAGCAAGAGCCGCCCTCCAATCGTGTTCGCCATTGCGACGAGATCCCTGGCCAAGGATCCGGGAAGGCTCTGCTTGAACTCGAGGGTCGTTCCCTCGCCTTCCTGGATCACGATGCGCAGATCGGCGGCCTTCACGCCACACCCGCCTGGCGTCGAATGATCCCGTCCGCGTAGCACATCATTCTGAGGTCGCACTCCTTGCAGCCCGCGCCCTCGGGCTGGGTCGTCACTGCGAAATCGCGCGCCTGAGTGCGGCGCGCGGTGTCATCGAAGTGCAGGCTGGCCTCATCCACTCGCGTCGGATCGTATGGCACGACCATCCGGGAATCTCCGCGCCGTCGCCCAAGCCGGTAGCCCGTGGCGACACAAGCAACCTCAAACAACCCGTCTCGCGGGGAGCCGATTCCCCCCTCGACCTGCGGGTCAGTCGTCAGCCTTCGCCTTCGGGGACTGAGGGATCGCCGGAAGCAGCGACGCCGGAATCATGAACTCGGGAGCGTCGGGGAGTTGCGCGAAGGGGGTGTGATCAGGCTCGCCGGTTGCGAGCTTGAACCGAAGGATCTCCTGCTTCTTGCGGTCGCCCACATAGAGATGGTCCTTGTCCATCGCGAGTGAACTCGGAAGTTCGGGGCAGCCGGTCGAACGGTTCGCAAAGAGGATGATCGCGCCCGTCGCCGTGTCGATCCGAAAAATCCCCGGCATCCCGTTGTCCGTCAAGTAGACCGTGTGACCATCGGGTGCGAACAGCAGCTGAATCGGGTGGACAAGTCCATGCGACTCGTCCGCGAGGACACGCAGACGAAGTCCAGTCTTCGGATCGAAGACGACGACCTGGGCGGCGCCTCGATCGCAGACATAGAGGAGACCATCAGCGCCGATGGCGATCCCACGGATTTCGGTGATGCCTTGGGGAGAGACGACGCGGCTCGGCACGATGGTGCCAGCGGGAATCCCGAGCCCCGCGATCTCCTTGGGAACATCGAGAGGAGCGCCCGGTTGTGCGGTGCCGATTCCCGCGTACGCGCTGACCGTGTTCGTGTCCTGATTCGAGGCGTAGACCGTGCCATCGGCGCCGACCGCGAGGGCGTACGAGTGCACGAGGTCGGGGTTCTTGAGCGCCTTCTGCGCAAAGAGGCTCACGAACGGGAGGGTTCCATCGGACGCCGGCGGGCCGTAGCGAATGAGTCGCGTGTCCGCGAGGTTCGCGCTGACGACAAGGAGTCCGTGCTCGCCGAGATGGAGCATGCCGCGCACTCCCTTGGCATTGCCCCCGGCGGATTCGGGGACGGCTTCGAGGATGGCCCCAAGCACCGTTCCGTTTTCGTCGATGCCGTGGACGCTGTTCCCCGCCGGTTTTCCGTGCATGGTGCAGTACCAGTGGGTCGCGGTCTTGGGGAGGTCGTGGCCGTGCTCGCGCTTGGCGTCGGCGGCTGCGGGGGCGGACGCCGGGTCGCTTTCCGACTTTGCGTCCTTGCCATGTTGCCGCTGATGAGCTCCCGAATCAAAGTGCGCCTCGCTCGGGGGCGTCTTCTTGTTGGATTCGTCGAGCGGAGGGCAGCCGGCGAGAGCGCCGAGGATCCCGAGCACGAGGAGAAGTAGCGGGAGTCCGCGTGGGTTGGACGAATTCATGGACTCATGTGAGAATAGCGCCACGATGTTGGAACCACTTTGCGCATGGACGCCGATCGTCGCACTCGGGGACAAGACGGCGTCGCTCATCCCGCTCTTCGACCAGCAGCAGGCATCGGCGAAACTCGGGGCGCACGGAATTGCAGACTCATTGAGCCACTTCACGAATCCGTGGTTCATCTTCTCGCTGCTTCTCGGGCTTGTTGTGGCGGCGGGCTGCGGCTTCGCAATCGCATGGCATCCGAGGCGCTCCGGCAAGGGCGATCCCGTCGAGGACCTCGAACGGCGCAACACGCTGATCGTTCTCGCCCTCGTCGGCGCAACCGTTTCGGAACTCGTTCGGGTCGAGCCGACCATGGCCCTCGTCGTCTTCGGCATCGGCGGTCTCATTCGCTTCCGCACGATCCTCGAGAATCCCAAGACGACCGGCAAGGCCATCATGGTCGTGGTGATCGGCCTCGCCTGCGGCCTCGGTCAGCTGGCGATGGGGGTGTTCTTCACCCTGTTCGCGTGGCTCCTGATCTTCTGGCTCGACTCGAGCGTCGGCTACCGAATTCGACTCAAACTCCCCACACGCGCCGACTCGAAGGCGACGCTTCTCGCGCTGTTGGCGGTGATTCGGCAGCACGGCGGCCGAGTCGCGAGCGCCGACGACTACGAGCACAAGCGCCAAGTCGTGGTGATCGGCAAGATCCCCTCGCGAGTCGATCCAGTGAAGTTCAAGGCGCTGCTTGCGTCGCGACTCCCGCAGGGGGGCGACATCGACATCGACATGCGCGTGGGGTGAGTTTGTGATGAGTACGATTGCCCCCATGGTGCCGAGCCGACTGATTGCGGGACTGATCGCGGGGGCTCTCGTGGTGGTCGTTGATGCCGCTCCCGACCTCGAAGTCGTCGGCCCACCGAAATCGCTTCACGCCAGAACGATCGTCGTGCACGATGACGCAGCCGCGTCAGGCGAATGGTCCGTAGACGTCGACTCGGCCCATGCCTGCGCAGTCGTGACGGGATCCCCGGCGGCGGGCGACGCCCCGGACGAAGTCGAGATTCCATTCCTCGTCCTCATTCCGGAGGATGGTGCCGCGAAGACGGTAGCGACGGTCACCGTGAGCCGAGGCGAACTTGTGGTGGAGATCCAGCAGATCGTGATCGTCCGCTCGTTCGAGCGCTCGGACATCAATCGCGACGGTCGAGTTGACTCCGCGGATCTCGCCGCGATTCTCGCCGCGTGGGGACCGTGCCAGCCGGGCTCGGCGTGCGCGGCCGATCTTGATCGCGACGGCGTCGTCGATGGCCGAGACCTCTCGGTGCTGGTGGGCTCGTGGCGTTCCTGAAGCGCCCTCCGCTTCGCCTTCAGA
Organism: Planctomycetaceae bacterium; assembly: GCA_947441435.1. Lineage (GTDB taxonomy): Bacteria > Planctomycetota > Phycisphaerae > Phycisphaerales > SM1A02 > F1-60-MAGs104. The sequence continues at coordinate 3,597 of CANETX010000003.1, read as the reverse complement.
CGACCACGCTCTGGGAGTACCCGAGCCAGCATTACGACTCGCCGAGCGGGTCGCGAATGCAGGGGGACAAGGACTACATCGGCGCGACCCCATCGTGGATCATCTGGCAGTTGCTGCAGCGGTACACGCGCGAGGGGGACAAGGTGCTCGACCCGATGTGCGGCAGTGGGACCACGCTCGATGTGTGCACCGACCTCGGTCGATCCGGGATCGGCTTCGATCTCGTTCCCGCGCGGCCTGACATCCAGTCCGCTGACGCGCGAAAACTGCCTCTTGAAGATGCCTCGGTTGACTTCGTGTTCGTCGATCCGCCGTACTCGACGCATGTCGAGTACTCGGATGACTCGCGCTGCATTGGGAAACTCGATGCCTCGGGGGAAGATGGCGGTCGCGCCTACTACGCGGCGATGGACCGTGTGATTTCAGAGATGCACCGCGTCCTCAAGGACCGCCGGTACGTCGCGCTCTATGTCAGCGACTCCTGGCGACGGCGCCGCGGCGAGAAGGGAGCGGGCAATGGCACATTCATGCCAATCGGCTTTGAACTCTTCGCGCGGCTGCGAGGGCACTTTCGCCCCATCGACGTCATCAGCGTCGTCCGCAACAACGCGACGCTCGCGAAGGGGAACTTCAAGAAGGCCGCGGAGGAGGGCAACTTCTTCCTCCGCGGATTCAACTACCTGTTCATCATGAAGAAGGTCGCGGCGACGCGCTAGCGCGTCAGTGGGCGCAGATCGAGATTGCGCATGGCGCGCAGTATCGCGTCTTGTGTGCGAAAGAGGCCCAAAATGGGCCGATTCGCCACACATCATGGAGTTTTCTGCGCGCGCTAGCGAGCCGGGCGCCGGAGTTCGAGGTCGCGCTTCGCGCGGACCGCGCGGTCGATGCGCCGTCGCGACTGTTCGACGAGGGCTTCGTCGGTGATTGCGAGCCGATTGACTTCTGTCAGCGAGGGCTGCCCACCGGGGCGGCGCGCGATCGCCACCTCTATGGCCGCGACGAGGGCGAGGTCGTCAGCGCGCAACGCACGGTCGAGCGCGGCATCGTCGACGGCGAGCGCTTCGCCGGCCAGCTCGCGGGCGCGGCGGCCATCGACGGCGAACGAGGAGGCGCCGGACCCCAAGATCTCGGGGAACCGCGACTGCGCCCGTCGGTAGCGCAGTTGCTCGCACTCGTCTTCGGACAGGAGTTCGCACGCGCGATCGACGATCGTCGCCTGCAGATCAGTCCACGGTTCACACTGCTGGAAGAAGGTGGCGGTCAACTCTCGGACGCGATCCTTGGCCCGAGCGGGGTCGTCTCGGTGGGCGACAAGGACCGCGGCACCAGCGCGCACGAGTGTGGAGCGTGCCACAATCGCAGCCGCAGCGGCCTGCACCAACTCGTCGCGGTGCTCGACGATGAGGTCGACGAGCACTGCCTGCGTCGCGCCGCCGAGTTCGCGGTCGAGTGCGAGTTCCGCGGCGCTCCCACGGGCGACTGCGCCGAAGCAGCGCACTTCGTTGTGGCCCGCCGTCTCCCACGCGCGCGGCGGCGGCGGGAGGACGCGGTACATGCGATAGAGGCTCGCGGCGGGTTCGGACCGACCGTGGAAGGCATCGGCACGGAGTGCCAGGCTCTCGGCGATGGCATCGTCGACGGCAGCGCCGGCGGCGCGTGGTCCCTCGATGCACTTCGTCATGACGACCGTCAGCAGCCGCTCGAACTCCTTGGGATCGCCGAGGTACTCGATCGCCGGCCCAATCGTCTCCTCAGCTTCGCGCACGTTCGTGTTCAAGCGGATGAGCGCCGCAGTCCAATCGTGACGGGCATCCTCGACGAACAAGTCCTCCTGCGACCTGTCGAGGCGGGCCATGCGAGCGACCGTCCGCAATACCTCGCGCGTCGGGGCTGGAGGCGCAAGTGCGGCGTTCACCCAATTCGCGTAGAGGGAGACGTCCGCGTAGGTTTCGGCCGCCTCGGCGTCGGCGGGGTCGACGGGAGGGGGCGGGGGAGGATCTTCCTGCAGTTCGCCGTTGATTCGCGCCTTGTCGGTCGCGGCGGGAAAGAGCGCGAGCAGTCGAACCTTCGTCCTCATCGCCGCGTCGACGCTCTTGTCGGTGACCTCGTTCGGCTCGCCCGTGTTCAAGATGATGTTCCACTGCTGTCGCCACGCAAGCCGCATCGATTCGACCTGACGCCGAGTCGCATCCGATCCCGTGTCGAGCGAGTGGGCGATGGTGAACGCCTTGTCGAGATCGCTCACCGCGCCTGGCCGCGCGAGCGAGTTGAACACTTCCTCGACGCCATCGTCGATGGCCCGTCGGGTGAGGGGGGTATGGGGATCCGCCTTGGCCCGCTCGAAGACTGCAAGCTCCGCGCGAACGCACTCGCTGGCAGATGCGACCACAATCGCGGACGCTTCAGTGTTCAAGACCCTCGCCGACGCCTGCGCCTCTTCGGGGAGAGTCTTCGGCGACGGTGGGATTGCCCCCTCCAGAATGAGAAGTGTGGCCTTTACGGTGTTGTCCCACCACTGGTCGCCGATGGGCACGAGCCGCTGCGCAGACTCTCGGACGAACGCGCGCAGTGCAGCGGGATCGGGAGCGGGGGTCCCACGCATCCCCTTGAGGGCAGCGTCGATCGCATTCGGGTAGCGCGCGGTGACGTTGGTCCTGGTGCGCGCGAGCGCGAAGCGTTGCGCAATTCGGTCGAGCGAGCGCCGCGCGATCAGGTATGCGCTGATCTCGCCGTTCATCCCCGGCACCTGCACGAGCTCATTGAGCAGAGCCTCGTCCTGCCGGGCGATCATCGCTTCGAAGTCGCGCGCAATTGCCGCAGAGGACCGCGCCGCGTTCCATCGTTCGCGCGAAGGCACGTGTCCACTCGCGTCGCCGTCGAACGTTCGATAGAGCTCGGTGATGCGATCACGGGCGACGATGCGATCCGCGAGCGCACGCACGAGGTAGCGGTCGTGGGCGGCATCGATCGCGGCCCAGTCGAGAGTGCGACCGTCCACTGCCCCCTCATCAAGCCACGTCACGAGATCCTGCGCTCGAATGGAAGGGGCGAGCACACGGGGTGGCTCCTGCGCCTCCCCACCGCACCCGGCGACCACCGCGAGGAGCAGGGGGGCGAGCCGCCTCAGGGCGCTCATGCCGAACCGGGTCGGAAGGGCCATTCTGCGCAAAGAGTAGGTCAAGGGGGCAGAAAATTGGCAATTTGGCAAGTCGGCCAAAGTCGCCCCCGCCGTCGACCGATGCATCTGCGCAACCCGAAATCTCGGGTGAAAGTCGTGGTCCCGCTTGCCCCCTCAAGGGGTGAATTGGACCTTCTAGTCATGATGGATTGGAACCGAAGTTGGAGGACCGACGGCATGGCGAAGTCTGATGTTCATAGGGGCGGTGCAGGGAGAATGGTTAGCCACGCCGCGGTCCTCCTTCTTTTGGGCGGTCTGGCCGTTGCGTCCTTCGGACGCGGGCTCTTCATCTCGAAGACCGGCGCCGCGACGGAACCCATGAGTTCGGTGCTCCCGATCACGGGGGCCCGTCAGGTTCCCGCCGAGTACCGAACGATCCAGGCCGCAGTCGACGCAGCACGCTATGGGGAGACCGTGCT
>CANETX010000002.1 GCA_947441435.1 Planctomycetaceae bacterium | reverse complement strand
CGCGGTGAATTGAGGGGCGAACGCCCCCCGTTCGCGGGTCGTTTTTGGTAGGATTTTGGTCCCCCGTGAGTGCCTCCGAAGACCCTTCTCAGACCCCCAGTTCGACGCTCGGAACGGTGATCGATAAGCCGATCGATCGCGAACTCCACGAGTCCTATCTCGTGTACGCGATGAGCACGATCACCGATCGCGCGCTCCCCGATGTGCGCGACGGACTCAAGCCATCGCAGCGCCGCATCCTCGTGGCGATGAACGATCTCAATCTCTCGCCGGGGCGCAAGCAGATCAAGTGCGCCAAGATCTGCGGCGACACGAGCGGCAACTATCACCCTCACGGCGAGTCGGTGATCTACCCGACACTCGTGAATCTCGGGCAGGTCTGGAAGACCCGAGCGCTCCTCATCGACAAGCAGGGGAACTTTGGATCGATCGAAGGTGATCCACCCGCCGCGATGCGATACACGGAGGCGCGCATGACGGGCGCCGCAGTCGCGATGCTTGAGGACCTCGACAAGGGGACGGTCGACTTCAAGCCCAACTACGACGACCGACTCAAGGAACCCACGGTTCTCCCGGGGAAATTCCCAAGTCTCCTCGTCAATGGCTCCAGCGGCATCGCCGTCGGCATGGCGAGTTCGATGCCCCCTCACAATCTCGGGGAAGTCGCCAAGGCCATCGTCGCGACCATTGACAATCCAGCCATCCAACTCGACGGCCTGATGGCGCACATGCCCGGCCCCGACTTCCCAACCGGCGGCGCCATCATCGGTCGGCGCGGCATTGCGGAGGCGTACGCGACCGGTCGTGGCAAGCTCACCGTGCGCGGCCGCGTGCGTCACGACACCAAGGACGGTCGTGCGACGATCGTCATCGAGCAGATCCCCTTCCAGGTTGTGCAGAGTCAGTTGATCGCCAAGATCGTCGAGGCGAAGAAGGAAGATCGGATCCCTGACATCGTTGATGTCCGCAACCACTCCGGTCGCGATGCGCAGACGCGCATCCTCGTGGTGTTGCGCAAGGGAGCGGACCCCGCGGTCGTCGAGCGGCAACTCTACGAATTCACGCCGCTGCAAGAGACCTTCAGCATCAACAACATCGCGCTCGTGAACGGCCAGCCGCGCACGCTGCCGCTGCGCGCGCTCATCGACTGCTACATCGGCCATCGGTGCGACATCATCCGCAGGCGGACGGAGTTCCTGCTCCGGCAGGCCCGCCAGCAGGCGCACCGGCTCGAAGGACTCGTCTATGCCGTCTGCGACATTGACGCGGTCATCAAGATCATCCGCGCCGCCAAGACCCGCGAGGAAGCGATCGAAGGACTTCTGGCGCGGGCATTTCGCATCGCGGCCGATCATCCGCACGCGCCGCTCATTCCCGAGAAGATCGCGCTCGCGAGCCGCACGGGCGACGGCGCCCGCCTGACGCGCGTGCAGGCAGAGGCGATCGGCGCCTTGCGGCTCATTCAACTCGTCGGCCTCGAGATCGAGAAGCTCGCCAAGGAGTTCTGCGATGTCATCGCGGAGATCGAAGCGCTCGAACGGCTCCTCGGCGACGAAGCGCTCATTCTCGGAGTCGTCCGCCAAGATGTCCTCGATGTCGCCGCCAAGTTCGCCGACGCGCGGCGCACCGCGATCGAAGAAGACGAGGCCGGCGAGTTCGACCTTGCCGAACTCATCCAGGAACACGATGTCGCGGTCACCGTGAGCCACGAAGGATTCGTCAAGCGACTCCCGGTCGACACGTTCCGCATCCAGGGGCGCGGCGGAGTGGGGATCCGAGGCTCCGATGCCAAGGATGGCGACTACATCGAGCGCGTGTTCATCGCTTCCACCCACGACGATCTTCTCTGCTTCACGAACACCGGCCGGGTCTACCGGATCAAGGTCTGGCAGATTCCGGAGATGTCCCGCACCTCCAAGGGTCGCGCGATCAACAGTGTCGTCGAACTCAAGGACGGCGAGTCGATGGTCGCCTATCTCCCGGTCAAGGACTTCGAGCGCAGCGAGGACTACCTGTTCTTTGCGAGTTCCAGCGGCCGCGTGAAGCGCTCCTCGCTCAAGGATTTCCGCAACGTGAACCGGAGTGGCATCATCTCCGTGCGGCTCAATGAGGGGGACCGCCTCGTGAATGTCGTGCAGACGCGCGGCAACGATCATGTGCTGCTGGCGACTGCGCACGGCATGTCGATCCGCTTCGACGAGAACGATGCCCGCGTGATGGGACGCGATGCTGCGGGCGTTGCGGGGATTGACCTCTCCGAAGGCGACGCCGTGGTGGGCCTGGTCCGTTGCGACGACACCGCCGCCCTTTTCACCTGCACCGCCAACGGCTTCGGGAAGCGCACAGCCATGACCGAATACCTCGTCCATCAAGAAGATGGGCAGATGCGTGCCCAAAGCCGCGGTGGCAAGGGCCGAATCGACATCCGCACCGATGAACGCAACGGCGCCGTCGTCGCCGTCCACTCGACGCGCGAGGATGACGATCTGATGTTCGTCTCCAAGGGGGGAATGGTGGTGCGGATCCGGGCGAGCGAGGTGCGCCTCGTCGGGCGAAACACCCTTGGGGTCCGCGTCGTCAAGCTGCAGGATGACGACGCCCTTGTCGGAGCGGCGCGGTTCGAAGGGGACGACTCCCCCGCTTGATAGGATCCTGACCATGGCACTCACCGACTGGTCGGAGAACGTGATCTTGGGCGAACTCTCCGATGAGCCCATCCTGAGTGAAGACCTCGGGACACTCCTCGCCAGACTGGAGGGTTCCAAGACCGCGCTCCATGTCGTGCTCGACATGCGCAAGGTCTCCTACCTGACGTCGTCGAACTTGGCGCAGCTCATCCAGACTCGCAAGTTCGCGATGGGATGTGGCGGCTCGCTGCATCTCTGCGGTGTCGTCGATTCGGTCTGGAGCATCCTCCTGATGACCGGCCTCGACCGGATCTTCAAGTTCTCCGAAGACGTGTCGACGGGACTCGCGGCGGCGCAACTCGGCCTCTGAGTTCGAAGGCGAGCTCCATGCGCATCCGACGCACCGTCCACGATCCGCGCATCGAGCTCATTCCCCTCATCGACGTGATGATGTTCCTGTTGTCGTTCTTCATTTACTCGCAGGCGCTTGCGGTGCGCATCAGCGTCGTGCCCATGGAGCTCCGCAAGTTCCAGTCGAGTCAGGATGCCAAGCCCGCCCCAGCCGCGACGATCTCGCTCGCCCTCGACGGGAAGCTTTACTACAACCGCGTCCCCTGCACAATCGATGACATCTCGGCGAAAGTCGCCGAGTCGAAGAAGGAGGACGAGAAGACGGTGGTTTACATCGCCGTCGCAGACGGCGAGGGGACGGTCGACCGGGCGCCGATCATGCAATCGGTGTGGGATCGCCTGCGTGGCTGCGGCTTGCAGGTGAACTTCGTCGGCATGCCGAAGGAGTCGGGCGAAACCCCTGCTCCCGCGCCTACGATTCAACCGTGAACGAAGTCCGGCAGTCGAACGGCCCGATCTATGTGGGGCTGTTCATCGCCCTCATTGTCCATCTCATCATTGCCGGACCGGTGCTGAGCGCCTCGTGGGGGGTTGGTCGCGCGAGTCCGCTCGATTCGTCGCTCGACGGCAGCAGCGAAGCGGAGCGGCGCCAGCGCGAACGACTTGAGAAGGCGCTCAAGGAAATGCAGGATGCGCCGCCTCCTGAAGATGACCTCGTGAAGCCGGGACTCGATGATGGCTCCGATCAGGGAATGGCATGGATTGGCTACGCGGAGTATCAGGAGCATCTCGCGCGCCACGCGGAGACGGATCAAGCGGCGTTCACGGACAAGGAGACGGGCGGCGGAGGTGCGCCAGCGCAGGGTGCCCCCGAACAGGCGCCACCGGTGCCAAGTGAACCTGGCGCGCAGCAGCCGCCGACGCCTCCGACCCCCGAGCAAGCTCAACCGAGTCCTGAGCCAGCTCAACGGAGTCCCCCGCCGGCGCCGCCGACTTCGCCACCGGTTCCCGAGATCCAGCTCCCCGTCGCTCCGGTAGGCCCGGAGGGAACGCTGCCACTCGTTCAGCCTCCGACGCCCCCCGCTCCACCCGAACAACCGCAGCCTCAAGCGCAGATCCAGCCACAGCCGCCGTCGCAGCCGCAGCCGGAGACTCAACCACAGCAGCCAACTCCACAACAGCCGCAGCCGCAAGCGACGCAAGGTGCAACGGCCCCCACCGTCGCGCCCGTTCCTGGACCGCCGGGAGCGCAAGGACCCAGCGATGCCCAAGGGGATCGCTCCGACCGCGAGTCTGACGCGACAAGCATCGTTGACGCTCCGCCGTCGAAGTGGCGCAACGGGAAACCCCTTGCACAGAAGGGTCTCGAGATCATCACCAGGAAGCCGGAACTTCCGATCCTCACTCGACTCACGACCTCGCCGGGCAATCCAATCTGCGAGATCATTTTCGACAAGTCGGGCAAGCCCGTGACCTGCAAGATCCTTCTCTCGAGCGGCACGGAAGACGTCGATGGCCCCGTCCTCGACGCGCTCTACCGATGGCGAGCGCGCGGCGAGCAGCTCCAGAAGCTCGCGCCGGGCAAGACGCTCACCTTTCGGGTGCGGTTCATCCTCAACTGAGCCGCGCCGCCCACGTGGCGATCGAGCCTTCGTCGGTCAGGTCATAGGAGAGCGGCGTCACCGTGATCTGCCGATCCATCAGCGCCTCGACATCGGAGCCCTGCGCGGTGTGCATGAACTCCATGCCGTTGCCGCAGGGCCAGTAGTAGGGACGACCATCGGGCGACTCGCGCCGCTCGTGCCGGTCGATTCCTGCGGCGGTGTTCATGCGCACGACACGCACAGGCGGCATCGGGTCGCTGTCGGACTGCGTCACCGGGATGTTGATCGAGAGGACGCGGTGCGCATCGAGCGGATGCGCGACGAGACGGTCGATGGTCGCGCGCGCGAAGTGCGCCGCGCGGGACCAAGCGGTCTTTGAGAAGTCCCCCATGTGCAGGCTGACCGCGATCGCGGGTACGCCGAGGAACGCCGCCTCGATCGCCGCTGCGACCGTCCCCGAGTAGATCACGTTGATCCCGACATTCGCGCCGCTGTTCATCCCGCTGATGACGAGGTCGGGACGGCTCCCCGGACCGAAGAGTTCTCCCCACATCGTGCGCAGCCCGATCTTCACGCAGTCGGCAGGCGTCCCCTCGATGGCGTAGCCAGAGAGCCGCGGGTTCACCTGCATCTTCCGCACCATCAGGGGACGGTGAAACGTGATGCCGTGGCTCATCGCGGACTGGACTCCCGCAGGGGCGATGACGACGACCTCGCCCAGCGAAGCGATCGCCGTGTGCAGCGCATCGATCCCCGGCGCGGTGATGCCGTCGTCATTCGTGAGGAGAATCCGCATGGAGCGACGATACCGCCGCGAACCCACCCCCCCGCAACAGGTGATTTCGGTGACCGAATCGAGCACCTTATTCACCTGTTCAAGGGGGTGTGTTGCGAACGGCGCTCGAGGCTGACCGAATGTGTGGCGAAAGCGCCCTTGAAGGGACGATTCGCCACACATCCGACGGAAGTCAGTCCGCGCGGGGTGCGAGGATGTACTGCCGACCGCCCCAGCGGACCGCGCGGCGTTCGCGGAGGTCGCGTGAGCCCTTCCAGAGGATCCGCGCGACGATGATCGCACCGAAGGGATAGGTCGGTGCCCACCGTTTCGGAATTCCCATCAGCGAGTAGATGCGCGCTGCGGTGGTCAACTGGAGCAGGAGTGCGATCGCCCCTGCGGTGAAGCCGCCGATCGCGAGCGGCGTGTCGTTCGCCTGCAGTGCGCACGCGGCCGCGACGAGAGTCGCGAGCGCAATCAGTGGAATCACCGCACCGACGGTCGCGTTCTCGACGGCATACCGGCTCATCCGCGACGGATTGCGATGGCACGCCTCGATGAGAATTCGCCGCCAGCCTTCGCGGAACTGCGCGAATGACTCGTACATCCGCACACCGAGCAGTCCGTCGGCGACGAAGAGCCCAGCGCGGCGCTTGAGGACATGGACCATTCGTCTGGCGAAGGCGAGATCTTCGAGGAGATCGTCTTTCACCGCCGCGTGCCCCCCGAGCGCGTCGTAGGACTCGCGCGTGAACAGCATGAACTGCCCGTTGGCGAACGGGCGCGGTTCGTCCTCGGCGTTGACTCGCGAGATCGGATACAGCTTCATCAACTGCACCGCCGCGACCGGCTGCACGGCGGCCTCGAAGGCGTGGCGGACGCTGACTTCAGGGAGCGCCGACAGCAGCGCGAGCGAGCGGGTCTTCGCGAGCGCGACCGCGCATCGCACCAGGGACGGCGCGAAATGCGTATCCGCATCGGTGAAGAGGAGGATCTCCCCTTTCCCAGCCGCAGCCCCCAGCCGCGCAGCGTTGCACTTTCCCGCCCAGTCCTCTGGGCAGGAGTGGTTGTCGATGATCGTGAGCGTCGGAAGGCGGAGCCCGCTCGCCGCCGACCGCGCGCGCTCGCGCTCGAGGGCGCTGCGCGTCGCGTCGGTGCACCGATCGAGCACGAAGATGATCTCGAGTTCGCCGGGGTAATCCTGCGAGTCGAGTGTCCTCAGGAGATCCGGCGCATGCTCCTCCTCGTTGTGCGCAGGAATGATGACCGACACGCTCGGCCACGCGGGCAGCGTGAGCGACTCCCCTTCCGCGAGCCCCGGTCGATTGCGTCCGTCGCGCTCGACTCGGTAGCGCACGACGGCCCAGTACGCACCCCCCGCCAGTGAGAGCGCCGCGAGGATCCAGACGGTGATGACGAGCGCCACGCGAAGAGGGTAGCGGTCGCACCGATACGCTTGCGTTGTGGCCGACTCATTCACACGCGCGCAGGCGATCCGCCACGACAAGTGGTGCCAGAAGCGCTGGCGCATCCCCTCCATCGTGCTGATGACCCACGCCGCAGTCGAATGCGCCGCGCTCCTTCGCCGACGCGTCGGCGCACAGACATCACAGTTCCTCGCGCTCTGTGGAAGCGGCAACAACGGCGGTGACGGCTATGCGATCGTGCGCACGCTCGCGAGCCACGGACTCGATGCCATCGCGCTCCAAGTCGCCCCGCCCCGCACCGGATCCGATGCCGCCACGATGTGCGCGAGCGCCGAGGCACTGGGACTCATTCAGCCGTTTCCGCCGGACTCGCTCCACCGTGGCGGCCTCCGCCCCGTTGTCCTCATCGATGCGATCTTTGGGACTGGCCTCACCCGACCCCCCGAGGGTGCCGAATTGGCAGCGATTCACTGGCTCAACCAGCTCAACGCGGCGGGCTTGCCGGTCGTAGCCATCGACATTCCCAGCGGGCTCGACTGCGATTCGGGTCGACCACTCGGCGGCCCCGACGACGCCGTCCGCGCGAACGAGACCTTCACGATGGTCGCGCCGAAGGCGGGTTTCTCCAGTCCAGGCGCCGACGACTACACCGGCCTCGTCACCGCCGTTTCCATCGGCGGCCCGGCGGACCCACGGTTCTTCGATCTCATGGAATAATGGGGGTCCGTGTACGCCGCGCTGCTCTCGAACCGTTACCTGACCTCGCGGCTCATCCCGTTCATCGCCATCGGCGCCGTGGGACTCTGCGTCGCTCTCGTCGTCACGGTCGTCTCGGTGATGACCGGATTCCTCGACATGCTGAAGGCCTCGGGGCGAACGATCGTCGGCGACGTGATCGTCTCGTCGGGCCTTGGCGGCATCCCGTACTCCGACGAACTCCTCGCGACGATTCGTGCGAATCCTGATGTGCAGGGGGCGACGCCGCTGATCGACACGATCGGACTCTTGCGTATGCCGTATCCGGCGGGCCCGCAAAAGGAAGTCTCGCACGTGCAGGTGTGGGCGGTCGATCCTGCGAGTCTCGCGACGGTCACCGACTACGCCAAGGACTTGTACTGGCGTCCCCCCGCAACTGAAGCCGCTGCAGCGGCGATGACGCCCGAGGACCCGCGGCGTTCGCTGAAGCCCGCGGTGCTCACGGACGGCGAAACGCTGGTCCAGTCGTCGACGGGGCGCCCCGGAATCACGCTGGGCATGCATGTTTCCGTCGGCAATTCCCGTCAGCGCGACGGCAGTTACCTCCCCCGCTACGGCTGGTTCATGCCCGGCCACGATGTGACACTCACCGTCGTCCCCGTCTCGGGCCAAGGCAAGATCGCCGAACCACGCGAGCAGATTTTTCCCATCGTCAACGAAGTGCAGACGGGCATCTACGAAGTGGATCGCAACCGCATCTACATCCCGCTCACCGAGGGGCAGCGACTCCTGCGGCTCGATGAGGCGCCGCTGTACGACCTCTCCGCCGAACCCGACGCAGCGGGGAACTACCCCATCATCGGCACGACCCCCGCGCGCATCACCAAGGTGCTCGTACGGGCCAAGCCCGGCGTATCGGCGGACGATCTCAAGAAGTCCATCGGTTCGATCTACGCGGACTTCGCCGAACGGATCGCCAAGGATCCCACGCGCACCGCGCGCGCATCCTCGATCGTGAACATCCTCACTTGGGAGGAACAGCTGCGCGATCTCATCACTCCCGTCGAGAAGGAACGCGAGATGATGCGGGTCCTCTTCTCGCTCATCTATCTCGTCTGCGCCGGGCTGATCCTCTCGATTTTCTGGGCAATTGTCGTCGAAAAGACGCGCGACATCGGCATCCTCAGGGCCATCGGCGCCTCGCGCCTCGGCGTCATGTGGATCTTCCTTCGCTACGGACTGGTGATCGGCGTCGTCGGCAGCGGGCTCGGGGTCGCTCTCGCCTGGATGATCATCCGCAATATCAACGCGATCCATCTCGCCATCGGATCGGATGCCCCCAGCGGCATGTGGATCGGCGGCTACGTCGCCGCGGGACTCTGCCTCATCGGCCTCGTGCGCGCCCTCTGGCGCCAACGACTTCTGTCCGTGCTTCTGTGGCTCCTCGGAACGCTTGTCCTTGCCCTCGCCGCGACGCTCCTCCTCTTTCACAAGGGGACGCTCATCTGGGATCCGAGCGTCTACTACTTCACGATCATTCCCGATCAGGTCGACTGGACCACCGCGTGGACGACCGCAGTTGGCGGGATCCTCTTCAGCGTGATCGGAGCGGCGATCCCCGCATCGAAGGCCGCCGATATCGACCCAGTGGAGGCGCTCCACTATGGCTGAGCCAACGAGCGGCGCTCGCACGATCCTCGAAGCGCGCAGTGTGCGCAGGACCTACGCGTTCGGCACTATCGGCGTTCCCGTGCTGCTTGGGGCCGATCTCGTCGTTGCCGAGGGCGAGTGGCTGGCGATCCTCGGCTCATCGGGATCGGGAAAGAGCACGCTGCTGCATCTCTTAGGAGGCCTCGATCGGCCCGATCCTGATGGGGGCGAAGTGCGCTTCGCCGGACAACGCGTTGCCTTCGGCCGCGGCGGCGCGCTCGACACCTACCGCAATCGTGACATCGGATTCGTCTTCCAGTTCTATCACTTGCTGCCGGAACTGACTGTGCTCGAGAATGCACTGCTTCCCTCGCTCGTTGGCGCGTGGGGACCGCTGGGGCAGGAGCGCCGAAAGGCGGGCCGCGCACTCGCGCTCTCACTGCTCGCGGAGTTCGGCCTCTCGCATCGGCTCACCCATCGCCCCGCGCAACTCTCCGGCGGCGAACGGCAACGCGTCGCCATCGCGCGCGCGCTCGTCAACTCGCCGCGCGTCCTTCTCGCCGACGAACCCACAGGCAATCTCGACACGCACACCGGAGCGGGAATCCTCGACCTCCTTGCAGCCCGTCACGCTGCGGGACTCACCCTCGTCATGGTCACCCACGACCCCGAGGTCGCCCGCCGGGCTTCGAGGGTGGTCCGGCTGGACGATGGCCGGATTGTCGCCGATCGCTGAATTGCCCCTGATAGCCCCAAGAACCGCGGCGAAATGGCCCTGCTGCCACTGCGGAAGGGGGCCGCCCCTCCGAAATCCCCGCTTCCCCTTGAGTCAAGCGCTCCGGTATCCGACTGTATGGCTGTGGCACGCTGGATGCTCTGGGTTGGAGCGGCGTTCTCGTCGGCTCCGTAGGATTCAACGTTTCACACCAGGAGGTTCCCCATGTTCGAGCGGTTGACAGATCGTGCACGCAAAGTGATGGCCCTTGCCAACCAGGAGGCCCAGCGCTTCAACCACGAGTACATCGGCACGGAGCACATCCTGCTTGGTCTCGTCAAGGAAGCATCCGGCGTCGGCGCGAACGTCCTCAAGAACCTCGGCATCGACCTGCGCAAGGTGCGCCTTGAAGTCGAGAAGCTCGTCAAGAGCGGCCCCGAGATGGTGACGATGGGGAAGTTGCCGCAGACTCCCCGCGCAAAGAAGGTCCTCGAGTACGCAATCGAAGAGGCCCGCAACCTCAACCACAATTACGTCGGCACGGAGCACTTGCTCCTCGGCCTCCTGCGCGAGCAGGACGGAGTCGCCGCGCAGGTGCTCGTGAACCTCGGCCTCAAGCTCGAAGAGGTGCGCGAGGAAGTGCTCAATCTCCTCGGCGCAGGCGTCGACCAAGAAGAGGCTCAGCCCCAGACTCCGCCGGAGACCCCCGGCGAGGGCGGACCGCCCGACCGCGAGGGCGGACCGCGTCGGGCCGCCAAGAGCAAGACCCCCGCTCTCGACTCATTCGGCCGCGATCTCACGGAACTCGCCAAGAGCGGCGAACTTGATCCGGTGATCGGTCGCGTGGCGGAGATCGAGCGGCTCATCCAGATCCTCTGCCGCCGCACGAAGAACAACCCGGTGCTGCTGGGCGAGGCTGGTGTCGGCAAGACCGCGATCGCCGAGGGACTCGCGCAGGCGATCATCAATCAGGAAGTGCCTGACCTCCTCTACGACAAGCGACTCGTGGTGCTCGACCTTGCGGCGATGGTGGCAGGAACGAAGTACCGCGGCCAGTTCGAAGAGCGCATCAAGGCGGTCATGAACGAAGTGCGGCGGGCCAAGAATGTTATTCTCTTCATTGACGAACTGCACACGCTCGTCGGCGCTGGCGGTGCGGAAGGTGCCATCGACGCCTCCAATGTGCTCAAGCCCGCCCTGTCGCGCGGCGAAATCCAGTGCGTCGGCGCGACCACCTTCGACGAGTACCGCAAGTACATCGAGAAGGACGCGGCGCTTGAGCGACGCTTCCAGTCCATCGCCGTCGAACCCCCAAACGCGATCCAGACCGTCGAGATCCTCAGGGGGCTTCGTGACCGCTACGCCGCCCACCACCGCGTGCGCTACACCGACGAGGCATTGCGCGCGGCAGTCGAACTCTCCGGGCGCTACATCACCGGTCGAGTCCAGCCGGACAAGTCCATCGACGTGATCGACGAGGCTGGCGCACGACTTCGCCTCAAGAGCATGACCAAGCCGCCGGACCTCACCGAACTCGAGGAGCGGGTCGAACGACTCGCCATCGACAAGGATGAGGCGGTCAAGGGAGCCGACTACGAGCGCGCAGCCGAGTTGCGCGACCAGGCCGAAAAGCTCCGCAAGGAGAAGGAGAAGGTCCAGCAGACGTGGCGCGACCGGCTCAACGAGTCGGAGTCTGTCGTCGACGAGGAAGTGATCCGCGAAGTCGTCGCCAAGATGACGGGCGTTCCCCTCACCCGCATGGCCGAGGGCGAATCGCAGCGGCTCCTCCACCTCGAACAGGAACTGCACAAGAAGGTCATCAGCCAGGACGAGGCAGTCAAGGCCGTCTCGCGGGCGATCCGCAAGGCGCGCGCGGGGCTCAAGGACCCGAAGCGCCCGATGGGCTCGTTCCTCTTCGTCGGACCGTCCGGCGTCGGCAAGACGCTGCTCGCGAAGGCGATCGCGGAGTTCATGTTCGGCGACGCCGAGTGCATGATCTACCTCGACATGAGCGAGTACATGGAGAAGCACACCGTCTCGCGGCTCGTCGGCGCCCCTCCGGGCTACGTCGGCTACGAGGAAGGTGGGCAACTCACGGAGAAGATCCGTCGTCGCCCCTACTCGGTCGTCCTCCTCGACGAGGTCGAGAAGGCCCATCCCGATGTGTTCAACATGCTCCTGCAGATCATGGAAGAAGGTCGGCTCACCGACTCGTTCGGCCGCCAGGTCGACTTCAAGAACACGATCGTCATCATGACGAGCAACATCGGCGCCGATCTCATCAAGGGAGGCTCGGCATTCGGATTCACCAAGCGCGCCGAGGTGCAGGACTACGACCGGATGAAGAAGGCGCTCCTCGCCGAGGCCGAGAAGTTCTTCCGGCCGGAGTTCATCAACCGACTCGACGAGATCATCGTCTTCAGGCCGCTCATCAAGGAAGATCTGGTGCAGATCATCGACATCGAACTCGCCAAGGTGCGCGAGCGGCTCGGCGAACGACAGATGCAACTGACGCTCGACCAGCCGGCCAAGGACTTCCTCATCGACAAGGGGTACAACCCCGACTTCGGTGCACGACCCCTGCGCCGTGCGATCGGCTCGTACATCGAGGACCCGCTGGCGGAGTCGCTGTTGACCGGCGAATTCAAGGCTGGCGACGCGATCCACGGAACGCGCCCCGAAGGGAAGGAGCATCTCGTGTTCGTTGCGAAGCCTATTGAGCCCGCCGCGACTCCCGAGCCCGCTGCTCCGCCTGCTTCGGCCTGACGATCTCGAGCCGGACAGGCTGATGTCTAGGATGGGCGCATGACGCTGCGTCGGGTGATCATCCGGACGATGCTCTTCTCGCTCGTCGCGGCGGCGGGATGCGCGATCCTGTTCATCCTCGTCCCGGCGAACTCAACCCTCGCCGGTCAGTTCATCGGGACGAGCATCGTGATCGCGGTCGCCTGCGCTGCCGCGCTCCCCGCACTTCCCAAGCGAGAGAACCAGCGACCGAGCCTCGAATGGCTCGTCGGACTTGCGGTGCTGGGCATCGAGACGGGCATCGGACTCCTCCTCATCTGGACCGACGGGAACTTCTGGGGATGGGAGGAGCGCGCGATTGCCTCGATGTTCCTGTTGTTCGGCGGCTATGCGTTCGCCTTCGTGCCGCTTCGCCACCTCGGCAAGACCCGCGGCCCAATGCACCTGGCATGCGAACTCGCGGTCGGCGCCATCGCGCTGGCGACGCTCGGTGTCATCGCCGCGTGGGCGCTTCGACCCGCTACCGGATTCGGCGGTTGGCAACTGATCCCGACATGGTGGGTGATGATGGCGTGGATCGTCGTTTCGGGAATCTGTGCCGTCGGGTTCACTCCCCCGCCCTCGATCGCCCGGCGGACGGTGGCCATCGTCGGCATCTTCGGCGCGACGATCGCCAGCGCCGTCATGATCGTCGTGATCCACAGCAACTCGAACACCTTTGGCGCGCCGACGCTGATGGCCGGTTCGCTCTCGGCAGGACTCGCCTCGAGCGCGGCGGTGCTGTCTCTCGTCGGTGGCCTCGCGCTCGGGACCGCCGAGCGCCGCTGCGCGCTCGGGCTCGCGGGGATGCTCATCGTTTCGGGCGTTCTCGCGGCGTGCCTCAGCGCCTCCGACACTTCCGGTCGCGGCGACGATTGGATCCCACGGCTCTTCTTCGCCTCGGTCGTCGCCGACGGATGCCTCGGACTTGCCGCGTTGATTCTCTACCGCGTCGGTCGCCGAGGCGCCTTGCGCGAGTGGGAACTCGACGGAACGGACCTGCGATGCCCCCGCTGCGGGAAGAAGGGATTCTTCAAGATTGGATCGCACCCCTGCGGTCACTGCGGACTGCGCGTGCTCGTGGCCTTCGAGGACGAGCGATGTCCGCGCTGCAAGCACGACCTTCAGAGCCTTCCGAGCGGACACCCCTGCCCCGAATGCGGCTTGATGCCCGAGCGTTCTGCGAGCAACTACTTGGCGGGCGCGGGCTCGACTTCGTCCGGCGACCAGCGCGCGATGAGCGACTGAGCAGCAGCAACGAGCGCCTCACGATCGGCAAACTCGGCGGGCTTCGACGGGGCGACTGGCAGTGGCTTCGCGACGATCTTCGCCTCGTCGGCCTTGGTGCGTTCGGCGGCGAGCATCGTCGCATCCGTCGCTTCGGGCAGCGCTGCGGAGCCGAACCACACGCGCAGAGACGCGAGCGCGTCGGGCTTCTTTGATGCCTCGGATGTGTGCGGGATGAAGCAGACTCGGTGGCCGCTCTCGTGTCCGTGGTTGAACCACTCGACGCTCTCGGTCCAATTCGTTCCGCCTGCGAGCAGCAGCGGCTGCGCGAGCGCGCGCGGCGCCATCACATCGGCGCGACCCTTGATGACCATGAGCCAACCCGACGTCACCTGAGGTCGCTCCTTGCGGAAGTCGGTCTCGTACGGCGTCACGAGCGCCACCCGCTGCACGGACACAATCGTCGGCACGGTCGCGACCGATGGGGTCGGTGGCAACTCCGGCAACTTCGAAACCTCGTGGCCACCTGCGGGGGCAACCTGAGCAAGCGCTGTCGGCGCAGCGGCCCCAAGGGCCAGGAGCGCGGCGAGCGTGAGGATGGGCATGGTCGTCGTCACGGTCACTCCTTGGTGAACTGAAGGTCATCGATCACGAATCGGCCGGTCGTGCTTCCTGCAGTCCCGCCGACTTCGAGTCGCACCGCCGCGATGCGCGCGAGGTCGATCCCCGTGCCGCCGGTTTGGAAGTCGCGCAATCGCAGGCGAATCGTGCGAAGTTCGTTCTGCCATCCGGTGCCGGTGCCGCTGCCGGTGCGCTGATAGACCCGCTTGATGCCTTCGCCTTGGGCGCTCGACGAGACACGCGCTTCGACGCCGGTCGCATCGCGCAGGACGATCGAACAGGTCGCGTCTCCGTTGAGGGTCACGGTGTTGGGGTGGCGAGTCCCCTGTCCGACTCTGAGTTCGACGAAGTCCCGTCCCGAGACGTCCTGAAGCGCAACGGGCACCGACCACTCCATCGACTGTGCGCTATTCCAGTCCCATGCAACCATCCGCTGCGCGTCGGTCGACTGCGCCCGGATCGATCCGTTGTGAGGGTTGGCGGTGCTCCACGTGTAGCTCGCGTCGGTATCACGCGCGAGCGCCTCAGAAATGTTCGCCACCGTCGACGTGACCGTCCCGCCGCTCGACGAAGTCGTCGTCCCCGTCTGCGTCTGGAAGTTGTCGATGACCACGCTTCCGGTTGCGATTTGTTCGCAGAGTTCCTTGACCAGTGTCGTCGTCGACGCGACAACCGGCGGCCGCAAGGTCGAACTCGGCCGCCACAGGAACTCTTCGAGCGCTGTCTCGCCATCGAGGTGGTACTTCATCCCCGCGAGGATGAACGCCTTGGCGACCGCCTGCGCGCCCGCGTTCCCGATCGCGGTCCCTGCAGGACCGACAAAATCGTTGATCCCACAGCAGTTGAAGTCGTTGTGGTCGGCGCCGTGGACATAGACGGTGTTGTGGTAGCCGGTCGAACGCTCAGACAGATCGAAACTCCACGCCACCGTGTTGGTGGGAATGCCGCTCACGTCACCGTCGGCCGCTCCCCAGAGCACCATGTAGTTCGCCGCGTGCGGGTGGGCACTGGTGGGGCCGAGAAAGTCCGTCGGCGCAATCGAGCAGAGGAACTTGAGGCTCTGCCCGTTGTAACCCGTCGCGACGTACGTGCCGTCGTAGAGCCGGTCGTACGCGCGGGCGATCCCCTCGCCGCCGCGGCTGTGGCCGACCCAGCCGATGCGCGTGGCATCAAGGTGTCCGTTGATCGCCCCCGCAGCCACCGTCCCCTGCTGCGCGATGATCGCGCTGGTGTGCTGCAGCGTCGTCGTCGATGCCGTCTCGATTCCCGGCACCGTGTTGTTCTGATGGCTGATGACGATGAACCC
The DNA here is from genome assembly GCA_947441435.1 of Planctomycetaceae bacterium. GTDB lineage: Bacteria > Planctomycetota > Phycisphaerae > Phycisphaerales > SM1A02 > F1-60-MAGs104. Next base: position 27,346 of record CANETX010000002.1, on the reverse strand, counting down.
CCAACTCGCCAGATGCGTGCCGAGGTAGTCGTACCAGATGTACTGATGGCCATTGCCGTGGGAGATGACGATGAGCGGTCGCACGCCGAGCGTGGCGATCGATGTCGGGTACCAGAGCCGCGATGAGGTGTAGCCCGCGGTGGCCCCCGATGCGGTGTACGCCGAAAGCGTCGTGACCGCGAGGGGACCCGTCGCCCCGGGATCGCGACACCACCAGATGGCGCTGCGATCGCCGCCGCCATCGATGAGATCTCCCCCCGACAGCGTGCCATCGCGGTCCATGTCGAGGACGAGGTCGAAGCCGATGCCGACGGAAAGGCTCGTGTCCGCGGGAATGTTGTTCATCCCGGTCAGCGTGAAGCGATTGGCGGCGATCCCCCCTGCGGCGAACGTGAGGACCTGCGCCGCTCCGCGGGCATCGGTGAGCGTGCGATTGGCCGACCATCCCGCCTGAGATCGCGCCGCGACGACGTAGAGGTCCGCCGATGCACCCGCCGTCACGGGCGTGAGGGCCGGATCGATCGCCGCACTCACGGGAGTCCCGACGATGAACGCCTGCACGAAGGAGGCGTAGGGATGCGCCGCGAGCTGGATCGCCGCCATCCGGATCTCAGTCGGCTCCGACGCGCAACTCTCCATCCAACTCGCCAAGAGGACGGTGACGTCATTGCCACCGACGGTTCCGTCGCCATCGATGTCGCCATTGCCTGCGTTGCCCCAGTTGGCGAGCAAAGCACCGAGATCGATCGCATCGACGATCGAGTCGCCGTTGACATCGGCACCGCAGTCGGCGCTTGCGACCGAGGCGATCCCCCCGAGTGCAACGACCGTGGCGAAAGCGATCGACCTTGTGCAATGGGGCATCGCCTGAAGGTAACCCAGATGCAGCCATAGGCAAGCGTTTCGCGTTACCATCGAGCCATGTCACTCGCTGCCACGGCCCGCTCCTCGCGCATCGCCTGGTATGTGGGATACACCGTGCTTTGCCTTGGATTCGGGATTTGGGGGGGCTACGACTACTGGGTTCGGATTCCGCATGAGGACGCCGAGTACGTCGAGTTTTCCCGGATCAAGTCGGAGAAGGATGCTCTAGAAACGCAGTCGCAGAACCCTTCGACCCCGCTCTCCGTCGTGCAGATCGCCGCGTACGAGCGGGCCAAGATGGAGTTTCGTCGATACGCCAGCGGCGCGCCCGAGCCAGTGCCTGTGTACGACCGACCCCTGCAACTCTGGGTCTATGTCGTGGGCTGCGGCGTCCTCGGAACGCCGTACTTCATCTGGCAACTCCTGCAGCTGCGCCGCCGCCGGATCGATCTCGCCGACAACGGCGATCTGACGGTCGATGGCGCGACGCTCGCCAGCGCCGACATCACCGGAATCGACATGTCGAAGTGGATGAGCAAGTCCATCGCCAAGGTCGTGGGAACGAACGAGCGCTCGCTGGTCCTCGACGACTACCTCTTGAAGGATGCCCACTTCATCGTGGGTCGCCTCGCGCATCAGTTCCACCCTGACCAGTGGAAGGAGGATGCCACGAAGGTCAAGGCGGAGCCAGAAGCCGATGAGCGCCCCATTGGTGCCGGCGGAGACGGGGATGCGGCCTGATGGCGCGCAGCCTCGCTGACCCGACCACTTCGATCGAGAAGAAGGACCGTTGCGGGGACCTCCCCCACCGTCCGCGTGTCTTGCTCGGGAAGATGGGACTTGATGGCCACGACCGAGGGGTGAAACTGATCGCACGCGTGATGCGCGACAGCGGCATCCACGTGATCTACTCCGGACTCTGGCAGACGCCGCGCGGACTCGCCATCGGTGCGCGCGATGAAGACGTCGACTGCATCGCAGCGTCGATGATGAGCAACTCGCATCTCGTGCTCGTCCCCAAGTTGCTGGAGGAACTCAAGGCGGTCGGCCGCGGCGACATCGCGGTGAATGTCGGCGGGATCATTCCCCAAGAAGACGTGACAGCGCTCCTCGAGCAGGGTGTTGCGCGCGTTTATCACACGGGGACGGGTATGGAGCAGATCGTCGAGAGCGTGCGCGAGCGGGTGCGACCGTACGCGGCGCTCGGCGCTGGCGCACAGCCGACCGCCTCGCTCGCGCGAAACATGTCGATCGCCGCGGCGGGTGGAGTTCCTTCGGCGACGCTCCGGCGTCCGCGGCGGGTCATCGGCATGACTGGGGCTCCCGGAGCTGGCAAGAGCACGCTCGTCGCCGCGATGGCCGCGGAAGGGGTTCGCCGCGGGGAGAAGATTGCAGTCATCGCCTTCGATCCGATGAGCCCGATCACCGGTGGCGCTCTCTTGGGTGACCGACTGCGCGTCGACTTCACCGCCGTCGATGAGGGAGTCTTCTATCGAAGTCTTGCCATCGTCGGCGAGGACTACCGCCACCTCGACACGCTCGTCGGACTGGTTGGTGGCGCTGGATACGAGACGCTCATCATCGAGACCGTCGGTGCGGGACAGAACGATGTGGCGATCCGGACGCATGTTGATACGACGGTGGTCGTCACGGTGCCAGGCATGGGCGACAGCGTGCAGATGGACAAGGCGGGAATTCTCGAGATCGCCGATGTCTTCGTCGCCAACAAGGCGGACTATTCCGGCGAAGCAAAGCACATGCGCGAGTTGCTCGATGTTGCTTCCGGGCGCACGATCTTCGAGACGATCGCGACGCAGGGGAAGGGCATCGTTGAACTCTACGAGGCGCTCCTCGCCTCCACCGGCCGCTAGACTGCTCCCCCCCAACTCTGGGGAAACCACGATTCAGGGAGCACTATGAGCGCCACCACTCTTCCTCGCAGCACCAATCAAGCCCTCGGACTCGGGCAGTTCGCCATCGACTTCATGCATGGTGCTGAGCCTTCTGAATCTGTGCGACAGCGCACGACACTCTTCCACACCGACGCGGTCCTCTGCGGGCTGTCGGCGCTTGCGCTCGGCACGAATGCGCCAAAGATCCTTCGCGACGAGGCGCTCGAGTACCGACGCAAGCGCGGTGGCGCGACCGTCTTTGGGTCGCGGCGCACGGTGGCGCCGGAGAAGGCGATCGTCGCCAACTGCGCAGCGGTCCGCGAGTGGGACTCCAACGGCACGAACTTTGGCTACAACCCCGCACTGGGCCACACGGCCGGTGAATTCGGGCACAACGACTTCTACGCGGTCCCCGTCGCTGCAGCGCAGATTGCGGGTCTCGATGGCGCCGCCGCGCTGCGGGGCATGATCCTGCTCGACGAGATCCGCGGACGACTCGCCGAGGTCTTCAGCCTCAAGACTTACCGCATCGACCATGTCGTGCACGGGGCGATTGCCAGCGCGGCAACTTATGGCGCGATGCTCGGCGCCTCTGCCGAGGAGATCGAATCGGCGATCGGCATGGTGGTCGCCCACTACATCCCCTGGCGGGCGATCCGTGCGGGCAAGCAGCTTTCCGACAGCAAGGGTGCCTCGGCAGCGATCAGCACAGAAGTCGCGATCCTGTCGATGGAGCGATCGATGCGCGGGTTCCTCGGACCGCGCGACATCTTCCGCAATCCTGAGAGCGTCTTCCGTCAGTTCGTGAAGACCTCGGGGGACAGTCCCTTCGATCTCGTCCTCTCGAGCGCGGGTGACGACTTCGCGGTGATGGGGATGCACTTCAAACTCGGCCTGTACGAGCACCAGTCCGCTGGGGCGCTGCAGGGAATCATCGACCTGATGGTCGCCAATCCGGATCTCCTTGCCGAACCCGGTTCGATCTCGGCAATCAAGATCAGCGCGTATGAGCCGGCCTTCTCGATCATCGGTGATCCGGCCAAGCGCGATCCCCGCACCCGGCAGTCTGCGGATCACTCGATGCTCTACATCGTGTCGACGCTGCTTCGCAAGGCGATCGAGTGGCGCGAGGCGGGCGGGCCCGAGGCGATGCCGACGACGAGCGACGGTTGGTGGCAAGCGATCATGCTCGCCCCCCACGATTTCTCGGCCGAGGCCATCGACGATCCGCGCACCCGCGAACTCATGGCCAAGGTGCAGTTCAGCCACGGCGGCCCTGACTATGACCGGCGATATCCGGATGGGATTCCCACGTCCGTCGTCATCGAGTGCGGCCGCGGCCGGACGCTCGACAGTGGACTCGTCATGTACCCATCAGGCCACGCTCGCAACACGACCGCAGATCTCTTGGGGATCCTCGACACGAAGTTCCGGCTGTTGGGGCGACTCGCCTGCGAGAAACCGAAGAAGGTCATCCGCCAACTCGCGGCGCTTGAGACGCTGAGTGCGAAGGAGATGCGCGGGGTTTACGCGGTCGACATCATTGACCGTGGGACCTTCGAGTAACCCGAACGCTGGACGCCCCACAACCCTTCCCCCCCAGGATTGGTCATCCATTCGAGTTTTTCTCGAATATCTGACCAATTCCACGGGGGCGTGCGGGGTGCGCGGGATGGGCGGGGTGGGCGGAGTGCGCTCACCGGCGCTTGCGGCCTCACTGGACCATCGCGAGTCGGCAGCCGCCGTGCTCCATGGAGATCTCGACGTAGTGGAAGCGGACGTTTGGGATGTCCCGCTTGTCGAGCGAGTACCGGATGCGAAGTTTCGAGACCTGCATCGGGATCACCTGCGATCCGGCCCAGCTTGACCCCATGCGGTTGAGGAACACGAGGAGCGGTTCTCGGTTGGCCTCCGCCCACGCTTCGAACGCGGTGACTCCGCCCACACTGTCGTAGGCGGTTCGAGTCTCGTCGGCGAGCATCTGCTCATAGAACGGCGCGTACTCCTTGTTGCGCAGGCACTCGATGAGATTCGAGAGCACATGCTCGGGCATGATCGCCTGATACCGCACCCGTCCGCCGCCGAGTTCCTTGCGCGGCTCGAAGTCCTTGGGAGGAGGCTCCTTCTTCTTGGTCGGCACGGCCAAGGGCACCGCGCTCATCGTCAGCGGGCCCCCCGTCCACGCCGGCTCAGGATCCCCATATTCGATGAACTTCACCGCTGCGCCATCGCCCTTCTCCTTCGCCTTGGATGGCATCTCGTCGACGATGATCACTCGCGTTCCGTCGGCGAGCACGCGCTCATCCCCCACATTGCCCTCGAGGCCGAGCATCCCCGCGCCGCGCTTCACATAGACGGTCTTTCCCGAGTCGCAGCCAACCGCCGCGGCGAAGGCCAGTGCACATCCCACGAGCATCCATGGGGCGCGATGGATCATCGTGTCGCGGACTCCGTCGCAATCGCCGTCCGCTGCACCGTGTCGTGGCCGATCTGCCAGTCGAGATGTTGGGCCGGGGGCGCATCCTCGCGGGGAGCATCGGCGCGCTGATGTGCGCCACGGCTCTCGCGACGCTCGAGCGCGGCGCGCGTCATGAGGTGTCCGACGGTCAGAAGATTCTGCGCCTCCCACCCTTCGGGAGTCTCGAAGACCGATCCGAGTGCGTAGCGACCCCAGAACGCGAACATGTCGAGACAGTCGGCGAGCTTCGCCCCATGCCGCACGATGCCAACGTTGCGCCACATGGCGCTGCGAAGACTCTGCCGGACATCGCCGAGATCGAGTTCGCCAGCGACGACCGTTTGCGCCCGGCTCTCAAGTTGCATCGGCACGGGATCGGGCAAGGTGTCACGCAGCGCAGCAACGACGCAGCGCCGACCGAACACGAGCCCTTCGAGAAGCGAGTTGCTCGCGAGGCGATTGGCGCCATGGACTCCATTGGAGGCGACTTCGCCGCAGGCGTAGAGACCCTGCAGGCTGGTGCGGCCATCGAGATCGGTGCGGACTCCGCCGATGGTGTAGTGCGCTGCGGGATGGATCGGGATGAGATCCCGCCCAGCGTCGATCCCGTAGCCCGCGAGCATTCGTTCGAGCGATGGGAATCGACGGGCGAAATCCGTGCTCCCGATCTTGCGCGCATCGAGATAGGCGCAGGGTTCACCCGAGCGCGCGAGATGCTCGACGATTCCCCGCGTGACGATGTCGCGCGGCGCGAGGTCTTCCTGGGGATGGAACCCCTCCATGATGCGCGCGCCGTGACGGTCGACGAGCACTGCTCCTTCTCCGCGGACCGCCTCACTGACGAGGTGCCGAGGAGCGCCCGCGACGTACAGCGACGTCGGGTGAAACTGCATGAACTCAAGATCGCGCACCCATGCCCCCGCACGCCACGCCATCGCGATCGCATCGCCGGTGGCGACGCGCGGATTGGACGTCTCGCGGTACACCTGTCCGGCGCCGCCCGAGGCCAGAATCGTCGCGCGAGCCCAGATGATCTGGAGTCCGTAACGAGGACTCCATGTGATTGCGCCCGCGACGCGTCCCTGCGAACTCGTCAGGAGATCGACGGCGAAGCAGCGATCGAAGAGGCGGATGCCGGGTCGCTCCCGCGCCGAGCTGATCAGCGTCCGCATGAGTTCCCGACCGGTGGCATCGCCATCGGAGTGAAGGATTCGTGCGTGACCGTGTCCTCCCTCGAGGCCGAGGCTCGGCGAACCCTTCGAGTCCCGATCGACGCGCATTCCCCACGAAAGGAGCTGCTCGATCTGCGCGGGCCCCTCTTCAACGAGCGTCCGCGCCGCGCTCTCTTCGCAGAGTCCCGCCCCCGCAGTCATCGTGTCCTTGAAGTGGCTCTCCGGGGAGTCGTCGTGATGGATCGCCGCCGCGATTCCCCCCTGCGCCCAATTGGAGTTGGACAGATCGAGCGACTCCTTCGCGAGCACAACCACATCGCCGTGCTGCGCGGCCTCGAGCGCAGCGCGGAGTCCCGCCACACCGCTGCCGACGACAAGCATGTCGGTGAAGATGTGCGGGAGCAGCTGGCTCCGGAATGGAATGAGATGGCGTCGCTGGTCGAAGGGGGTCATGGCGTGGCCTTCGATGGCGTCGGCGGGAACGGGTGCACGAGATCTGCGATCCACAGTTGGCTCGAACGGCCCTCGCCCCGCTGGCTTGTCCACATCATGCGCTTTCCCTGCGCGTCGAAGACCGGAAGGATGTCGGCGCCGCCAGCGTGGGTCACCCGCGCCCGCACCGGGGTCCCTTGCGCGGACACCGAGAAAATCTCGTAGTTGTCGTGGCCGACCTCGCTCGATGCGTAGACGAGGAGCGACCCGTCCGGGCTGAAGTAGGGAGCCCAATTCACATGATCGTTGGCGGTCAGACGCCGCTCGTTCTTCGTTCCCGTGATGTTCCCCGCGTCGTCACGGACGACCTCGGCGATGTGGACCTGCAGGAGGCTGTCACCGTTGCGATCCGATCGGTAACACAGGCGCGTGCCGTCGGGAGAGAAGAACGGGCCGCCGTCGTACCCGGGCGCACTCACGAGCGGGATCACGTTGCCCGAGACGAGGTCCTTCACGACGATGTCCCCCTGCCCCGTCGCAAGCGTGCAGTAGAGAAGCCAGCGACCATCGGCAGTCGTCGTGCACTCGGCGGTGTAGGCCGTGCCGTCGCCTGCAAGGAGCGCTGGTTTCTCGGGAGATCCCTCGCTCCCAGGCTCGGCCTTGAGATCCACAGCGACGACGCGCATCTCGGGAGGAAACTGCCACTTGTAGCGGCCCGTGCCGCGCTGGTACCCGGGAACTTCCTTGTTGGACGGCGGCGTGAGCGTCGAGCCGAAGATCACGCGACCCGGATGCGCGGCGTCGAACCATCCGCACGTGTTGGCGGAGCCCGGCGGGCTCACTTGCCTGATGTTGTCGAGGCGTGGTTTGCCGTCGGGCGCCACGAGGTCCGCCACGAACATCGCGTAGAAGTCGGAGGCGGTGACACCATCCTTCGGAACCTCGATGGCCTGGAAGATGACCTGCGAGCCGTCGGGAGAGAAGTATGCCTCACCCGCTTTGAGAAAACGCGCGGGGAATGTGAGTTGCGTCGGGTGGGCGAAGAACGAAGCTTCCGCGGCCGCCACTTGGTCCTGCGCCGGACAGGGATTGGGGGCGACGCACATGAAAGCGCCGACAACTGCGACAATGAGGGGTCGATGCATGGCGAGCCCAACAGTCTAGAGAACGGCTTCACCGTCGTGCACGAGGATCAGTGGATCCTCGTCCTCGATAAGGGGTGCGGACTTCTCGCCGTTCCGGGAATTGGCGAGGAGAAACGCGACTGCCTTGCCACGCGCGTCGCCGCGAAGTTTCCCGGTGCGCGCATCGTCCACCGCCTCGACCGCGATACGAGCGGGCTCATGGTGATGGCACGAGACGCGCACAGCCATCGGCACATCTCGCGACAGTTCGAGACACGCGGCGTCGAGAAGCGATATGCCGCAATTGTTGCTGGGTGTCCCGCAGAGGACGAAGGGACGATCGACTTGCCGATTGCGAAGGACTTGCTCCGTCCCCCTCGGCAACGAGTCGACGAGGAGCACGGTCGGCCAAGCGTGACGCACTGGCGAGTGGTCGAGCGACTCGCGGATCCAGCGCGCGCGCGGCTCATCCTCCATCCGATCACGGGGAGAAGCCACCAGTTGCGGCTGCATCTTCTGGTCATCGGTCATCCCATCTTGGGCGACGATCTCTACGCCCCCGACGAAGTCCGCGCGATGGCGCCGCGCCTCTGCCTCCACGCCGCGCATCTCAACTTCGTGCACCCGTCCACCCGCGAACCAGTCACGTTCGACTCCCCCGCGCCGTTCTAGGCGCGCGGAGGCGTGACGAATCGGCCGAGGGCCATCAGCGGGAAGTAGAGGCGGTAGAGGTGGTAGCGCAGATAGAACACTTGCGGGAATCCGGTGCCTGTGAACTCTGTCTCGCGCCACGATCCTGCGGGATCGCCGTCGGGATTCATCGCGGGATCCGCAGCGTCCGCCGCCGTGAGCTGCGTCCGCGCGAGCCACTCGAGCGCACGAATCAGCGATGCGTCCTCGCGTCCGTAAATCTCCTGCAGGATCATCGCCGCCCAAGCCGTCTGCGACGCGGTGGAACTCCCCGTCCCCATCAGTCGCCGATCGATGTAGGAGTTGGCGGTCTCTCCGAATGAACCGTCTGACTTCTGGATGGACTTGATCCACGCTCCGGCTCTGGCAAGCCACGGTTCGCGTGGCGAGACGCCGCAGCGGATCGGCCCGATCACCGATTGCCACGTCCCATAGATGTAGTTCACTCCCCAGCGGCCGAAGAAGCACCCTTCGGACTCCTGCTTCGACCGGATGTATGCGATCGCGCGATCGACCCGCTCATCGCCGACGCGCAGACCGTGCGACGAGAGACACTCAAGCGCGCGACCGGTGATGTCCGGGCAACTCGGATCCTGCATCGCATTGTGGTCGGCGAACGGAACGCACTCGAGGATCGGTCGATCCTGCGTCTTGTCAAAGGCGGCCCATCCACCATCGTCATTCTGCATCGCGAGCATCCAGTTCACTCCGCGCTTTGCGGCGGCGACCGCGGCCTTGCCTCCGGTGCGCGCGAGCGCCATCGCCACCATCGCGGTGTCGTCGCAGTCGGGATACCACGCGTTCTCGTACTCGAACCACCAACCACCCGAGGGTGTGCCCGCGTGGCAGTTGTCCGCCCAATCTCCGGTGAATGTGCACTCCTTCTGGACGAGCCAGCTCGCTGCCTTCGCCGCACGCGCGTCCGTCGCATCGAGTCCGCAGTCGTTGAGCGCGTAGAGGGCAATCCCCGTGTCCCACACCGGCGAGAAGCACGGCTGAATCCGAATCGTCGATTCCTCCTCAATGAAGAACGCATCGAGATCGCGCTCGGCCGCCTCGACGCGCGGATCGTCGCGCGAGATCCCCAGCGCGTGCATCACGATCTGGAGATAGACCATCGGCGGGAAGATCGCCCCGAGTCCGCTCGTCGGCGCGGGCGACTCTTGGCTCGCTCGCTGCATGATCCATCCGAAGGCATCGGCGATCGCACGCTGCCGAAACGGAGTCCCGCCGAAACGCTCGCTGACCTTCAACAGTCGGTCGAGACACTTGAACACCCCACGCCACAACGGCGATCCGCTGTCGCGCACCGTCAGCCGCCGGCGTTCGCGCTCATCGACGAAGAGCTCGTCGATCCCCTGCTCCTTCGAGAGCGCCCGCGTCGGACGCACGACACTCACGAGCGCAAGCGGCAGGATCATCGTCCGGCTCCACGCGCTCACCTTTGAGAGATGGAAGAAGCAGCCCTTGGGGAGATAGATCACTTCGGGGGGAATCGTCGGCAGCGCCGACCACGGAATCTGCCCGAGCGCGGCGAGATAGAAGTTTGAGAAGGAGTTGCACCGCTCCGCACCGCCGAGTGAACGCACCAGATCCCGCGCGCGAATCATGTGCGGCGCCGCAGGATCCTCGCCGCCGAGTTTCAGCGCGAAGTAACCCTTGACCGTCGCCGAGAGATCCGGTCCCGAACCCGGATACTGGCCGAAACTCCCGTCACTTCGCTGCTGCGAGCGCAGGTACGCGGTGATCCTCGCAAGGACCGCGCCCCCATCGCGCCCGTCGGCCATCGGGGCAGACTCCTGGCCGAGGATCCACTTCATCAGGAGATACTCGGACTGAAGGATTGAATCTCCCTCGAGTTCCCCGCACCAGTGACCATCTTCCTTCTGCAGGGAGGCGAGCGCTGAGAGCGCTGCGTCGCGGGCACGAGTCAACCGCGCGTGGACTGAATCGCCACTCGCAGCAACCAGCGCAGGGTCAGCAAGTGTTGCCGTCATGGTCGATCAACCCACCTGCGAGAGGCGCACGCTGCGTCCCGACTTCGCGCTCTTCTGCGCCGCTTCGAGAACCCGCTGCGTCTCGTAGCCGTCGGCGAAGTCGGCGAGCGGAACTTCCGGCTTGACGCCCCCGAGCACACGCACGATGTCCGCCGCCTGGCTCACGAATCCGTGCTCGTAGCCGATCAAATGCGCGGCCGGCCAATAGTTGGCGACATAGGGATGCGCCGCATCTGTGCACATGATGCGCGTCCAGCCCCGCACGGCCGCGGGGGCCGTGTTGTCCCAATACTCCAGCTCGTTCATTCGCTCGAAGTCGAACTTGATGGACCCATGTTCCCCGTTGATCTCGATGCAATTGCGGTTCTTGTTGCCCGTCGCGAGCCGAGTCGCCTCGAAGGAACCAATCGCGCCCCCCTTCATGCGCGCGAGAAACAGGAGACAGTCATCGACGGTCGATCGCCCCGTCGCGCCACGCTTCGACTTCGACCCCTTGAGGGCGCCAGTCGCCTCGCCGACAAGCGCACGCTCCTTGACAAACGTCTCCGAGATCGCGCCATGCACGGACTCGAACTCGTCGCCGGTGATGAACCTCGCCATGTCGATGATGTGCGCGTTCAAGTCGCCGTGGGCACCCGACCCCGCCTTCCCTGATTGGAAGCGCCAGAGGAGCGGAGTCGAAGGGCCACCCCAGTCCTGCAGGTATGCCGCGCGCACATGGAAGATCCGGCCGAGCCGACCTTCGCGCACCAGCCGATGGGCGAGCCCCACCGCCGGTGCCCGCCGATAGTTGAACCACACAAAGGTCTTCACTCCCTTGCGCGCCGCCGCCCGTGCCGCGTCGCGCATCCGACGCGCTTCGAGAAGTGTCCGCGCGAGCGGCTTCTCGCACGCGACATGTTTCCCGGCCTTGAGCGCCGCGATCGCGATTTCCGCGTGAGAGTCATTGGGAGTCGCCACATCGACAAGATCGACGGTCTCTGCCCCGATGACCTCCTTCCACTCAGTCGTCGAGGCAATCCACCCCCACTTGCGGCCAAACTCATGTGTCGACGCAGGATCCCGGCCGGCCACGACGAGTTGATCAACTTCGAGCGGCAGATCGAAGAACTTGGGTGCATTCGCCCACGCGATCGAGTGGGCACGCCCCATGAACTTGGTGCCGATGAGCGCGACGGCGAGCTCTCCACGCGTACGCGATTTCCTCATCTTCGTATCCTAGCCAACCACGAGGAATCCCCCATGAATCCGACTTCCACCACGTCGTTCACTTCTGCGCCTTCTCAAACTCTCGACGCGAGTGCGATGTCAGCGCTCCTCGAACGCATCGATCGGCTCGAGGCCGAGTCGACGCTCAGCGCGCAGCGGGCCAAGCGCTGGCGCAACGGCGCGATCGCGGTGAGCGCGCTCGCCGTCGCCATCACCTCCCTCGCGGCGACGCAGTCCGCGCGCACCCCCGATGTCATTCGCGCCCGGCGCTTCGAGGTCGTCGACGCGAACGACAAGGTCGTGCTCCTCGCGGGAATCGGCCAGAACGGCGGGCAGCTCGATGTTTGGGGCAACGGCGGTACGAATGTCTTGCGGCTCGGCGCCAACGGCGATGGCGGCGACCTCGCCGTGTGGAACTCGAAGCAGCAGGGAGTCGCAGCCATCTACGCGACGGCGCAGGGCGGCCGTATCGAAGCGACGATGGGTGATGGTTCCGGCGCCGCGGTGCTGCGGGCCGAGGGAGCCGCTCCCGCACTTGCGATCACAGATGCTCAGGATCGTCCGCGCATCGTGGCCACATCTGCCGGCGGGTCTTCGGGAATCAGCGTGAGAAGCGAGGGTGGCCAGGAACTCATCGCGCTCGGCGCATCGGAAGGTTCGGGCGGGATCGTCCGGGTGGCGCAGCCCGACGGCACGATTGCTGCGCAGATGCTGGCATTCGACAAGGGCGGTCTCGTCGAGTGCGCCTCGCGCACAGGGGGACGTGCGGCGATGTTCGGAGCGACGGCCGCAGATGCCGGTGGCTCGCTGCTCCTCTACGGCCCAGACGGAATCGAAGCGGTCTCCGCTCATGCCAAGACTGAGCAGGGCTCGCGCCTCTCGCTGCTAGGCGCAACGGGACAACCTTCAGCGGTCATCGAGAGCGGCGCCGACAACACGGGACTCTTCGCGGTGTTCGCGGACGGCAAGCGAGTCGTCGGACTCGGCGGCTCGGCAGCAGGCGGACTCCTCAATCTCTCCAAGCCCGACGGTCGCGCGGTCGTCGTCGCGGGCGCGGCAACCGACGCCGATGGCGGTGCGATCAGCGTGCGTGGCGGTTCGGGATCGCAACTCGTGCGCCTCGGCGTCGACCGAGTCGGCGCCGGCGAAGTTGCGGTCTACGACGGCACGGGAACGCGCAAGCGCGTGCTCAACGCGACGGCAGCGCAGCCCTGACGCATCCCCCGCGCAGCGTCAGTGCGTCTGCGGCCGCAGCGTTGCACCGCTGTCGACGTAGAAGTTGAGGAGATCACCCGTGGCGAACTCGCTCGCCGCCTGCCCCTGCGGCACGGCGATCCACATGGGAATCGCCGCATGGACGAGCACCATGTTGCGCACGACATCCGTGGCAATCACCCGTCCCTGCACAATCCGCGGGTGACCCTCCACCGGTTCAATGAAGGTCCCGCCACCCTTGGCCCTGTGCATCTTGAGTGCCTTGGCATGGACGATCGCCGAGAAGGGCCGCCCCTCGACGGGATGGCTCTGCCCCTTCGAGGCATCGACGAACTCAATCCGGTAGTTGGACTTCGGAACCGAGACGGTGACGAATCCCTCGCGGCTTCCTTCGAGGACGACTCGGGCAGTATCGGCGGATGCAGTCGTGGCCATGGGCGTGCGAGCCTACCCACGCGCGGTTGACGGCGCGAGATCAGTGCGCGACACGCGTCCCCAGAATCGGCGTCAACTCCGCGATCTGCGCATCGACGATCGCCTTCGTCGCCGCCTCGAGGTTGAGGCGCAGAAGTGGCTCCGTGTTGCTCATCCGCACATTGCACCACCACGAACCCGCATCGAGGCTCACCCCATCGAGCTCCGTGCATGCCGCCGACGGGTACTTCCGCTTCATCGCGGCGATCGCCCCCTGCTTGTCGGCGCACTCAAAGTTGATCTCGCCTGACTGCTGGTACCGCGCGTAGGGCTTGAGGATCTCGGAGAGCGTGCCACGCTTCGCCGCAAGAAGATTCGCCACCGCGATGAACGCCCGCAGCCCGCTGTCGGCGTTGAACATGTCGGCGAAGTAGAAGTGTCCGGAGAGTTCTCCGCCGATGGGCGCCCCCGTCTCCGCCAGCCGCCCCTTCATGAAGACATGGCCGACCCGGCACTCGACGGGCACTCCCCCCGCTTCCACGATCGCCTCGCGAACACTGCGCGATGAGCGAAGGTCATAGACGACCGCCGCACCCGGTGCATCCTTCAACGCCTCTGTTGCAAGCGCCGCGAGCAGCAAGTCGCAGCCGACCGTGACTCCTCGCTCGTCGACGATCACGCAGCGGTCGGCATCGCCGTCGAAGCAGACACCGAAGTCGCACTTGCCACCCCTGACGGCCGCCTGAACAGTCGCAAGGTTCGCTTCCACCAGCGGATTCGGTTCATGCACGAAGGTCCCCGTCGAATTGTCAAAGTTGCTCGTCTCGACAGTGAGCCCCGCAACGCCATCAAACACCTTGGGAAAGGCCGTCCCCGCCATCCCGTTGCTCGCGTCGACCGCGACCCTGAGCGTCCGCGATCCGTCGAGCACCGAGGCATGCAACCGCCGCAACAGATGATCGCGGTACGCGCTCCAGAGATCAACCGTTTCGAGCCGTCCTCCCTCGCAGTGCGAGCCATCGTCGCACGCCTCCTCGGCGTACGCGCGCACGATCTCGAGGCCGCTCCCCATTCCGACCGGCTTGGCGTGGCTGCGGCTCACCTTGAATCCGTTGTAGTGCGCGGGATTGTGGCTCGCCGTCACCTGGATGCCGCCAGCGCAGTGCGTGTGGTTGATGGCGAAGTACACCATCGGCGTGTCGACCATGCCGACATCGATCACGTTGCTGCCGAAGGCGCGGATGCCAGCGATGAGCGCGCGGCTCATCGACGGCGAGCTCTTGCGCATGTCGCGCCCCACAACGATCGAGCGCATGCTCGGCCGGTCATCGCCATCCTGCGCCGCTCGCTCGGCGAGATAGCGCGCGGCTCCGTAGCCGATGCGCCATGCGGCGCGCTCGTCGAGGGGATCGGGATAGGTAGCCCGAATGTCGTACGCCTTGAAAACCTTGGCCAGCATGGGTCGGAATAGTAGTTGCGCACTCCGGGGGGCTTGCGCTAGTCTGCGCGGCTCGGCGTTCGGCAACCCTCCATAGTGGATGGCCCGCCCGCCGAGCACCACGGATCTTGGTGGATCCCTGGCTGCGAAGTCGTTTCTCCCCCCCGCAAAGCGCCCTCATCGAGTGCGCGGCGCCGCAAGGCCCACCAGCCGCTCGCTCGGGTGTCGCTGGCCCCTCACAAGGGGCTGTCCGAAAGAAAAGAACCCCATGTCACTTGTCAACGAACTCATCGAAGCCGGAATCCACTTCGGCCAGCGCCGATCCAACTGGAATCCGAAGATGGCCCCCTACATCCAGGGAGTCAAGAACCAGATCCACATCATCGACATCCGGGAGACCATCAAGGGTCTCTTGCTGGCGAAGAAGTTCATCTCCAAGACTGTCAGCGAAGGCGGCGACATCCTCTTCGTCGGCACCAAGCGACAGGCGCGCGGCGCGATCGAGAGCCACTGCATCGCCTGCAGCATGCCGTACATCACCGAGCGATGGCTCGGCGGACTGCTCACGAATTTCCGCACGGTGCGCGACCGACTGAAGCGTCTCGAGGAACTCGAAGGACTCGTGACGGGCGGCGGCATGAAGAGCTACTCCAAGAAGATGGAGTCGCAGCTCACCCGCGAACTCAAGAAGATCCACCGGAATCTCAACGGCGTGCGCAGCATGTCGAAGCTTCCGGCGGCACTCGTCGTTGTCGACGTCAACCGCGAGATGAACGCGGTGCGCGAGGCGAAGAACCTCGGCATCCCGACGATCTGCCTCATCGACACCGACGGCGATCCTGACTTCTCCGACATTCCGATCCCCGGCAACGACGACTCGATGCGCTCCATCGACCTCGTGCTGCGTGAACTCGCTGCTGCCGTGACCGATGGCAAGACGACTCGCCAGACTTCGGCCCCGCAGGCCGGCGACTCAGGCGACGGCGCCGACGGCGAAGCGCTCGCCCCCCGCCGACGCAGCGTCCGCAGCCGATTCCGCGTGGATGATGGCCCGACCGGCGTTGACGGCGGCGAGGCCGTGATGGCCGCACCCGCCGTCGAACCCGCAGCAGCCCCCGCCAACCCAGCCTGACTTTCGTCGAGGAACATCCGATGAGCACAGCGAACATTTCGGCAAGCATGGTGGCGGAGCTCCGCGAACGAACCGGACTCCCAATGGGCGAGTGCCGCAAGGCATTGGCCGAGACCGGAGCCAACATCGAGAAGGCGGAGGCACTCGTGCGCGAGCGCCTCAAGGGCAAGATGGACACGCGAACGGACCGCGCCGCCGGCGAGGGCTGCATCGCGATCGCCATCGGCTCGGGCAACGCCACGATCGTCGAGGTCCGCTCCGAAACCGACTTCACCGCCAAGAATGATGAGTTCCGGGCGATGGCCAAGGAGCTCGCGACGATGGCACAGAAGGGATCGGCTGGTCCGATCGCCATGAGCGCAGAGATGACCGCGCGCATGGATGGCCTGCGCATCAAGACCGGCGAGAACATCTCCTTCGCCAAGGGGACGCACCTCGTCGGCGGCAACTTCGCGATGTATGTCCATCACGACGGGAAACTCGGCGTCCTCCTTCAGTTCGAGGGGACGATTCCCGATGACCTCGCGACGGGCATCTGCCAGCATGTTGCCGCTGCAGTCCCCCCGCCGATGGCGGTCGACGAGCACGGCCTTCCCGCCGATGTCGTTGCAGCCAAGCGCGCCGAGGCCCAGGCCGAAGCGGTCGCCTCGGGCAAGCCAGCGAACATCATCGAGAAGATGGCCGAAGGCAAGCTCCGCAAGTTCTTCGAAGAGACGACGCTCCTCGGGCAGAAGTACATCCGTGACGACAAGGTCGCCGTGGGCAAGCTCCTCCCCGCTGGCGTGAAGATCCTCGCGTTCGTGCGCATGCGCGTCGGGACCTGAGCCCGCGCGGCTTCTCTGCGTTCAATTTTGACTTGGCGCATCTCTGGGGCCGATATCCCCATTGATGTTGCTGTCTCTCACCCTTGCGGCGGCCGCCGCCGTTGCCGGGGCATCGCCCGCGGCAGCCCCCGTCGCGTCACGCGACCTCTCCCAATCCGTCCGATCCGAGATCAACGCGCTCGGCCTCAAGAAGGCCTCGATCGCGGTGAGCATCCGCGATGTCGCCACGGGGCGAGTCGTCGCCTCGTACCACGCCGACCAGGCACTCGCCCCTGCGAGCAACCAGAAACTGCTCACGACGGGGGCGGCGCTCCTCACCCTTGGCCCGGCGTTCGCGTTCGAGACGAAGCTGCTCAAGGACGGCGACCGTCTCATCGTCGTCGGCGACGGTGACCCCGCACTCGGCGATCCCGAACTTCTTGCGCAGTCGAGTTTCCTCGATGCCGCCGGTGTCGTGCACACGGGGATGACGATCGAGCAGCTGCTCGACTCCTGGGTGCGCGCGGTCACCGCCAGCGGCGTGAAGTCACTCTCCGAGATCGTCGTCGATGACCGGATCTTCGCGCGCGAGGGGGCGCACCCTTCGTGGCCCAAGGACCAACTTGACGAGTCCTATTGCGCCCCGCCGTGCGGCGTCAACTTCCATGCGAACACGCTGCATGTGAGCCTCGCGCCGACGCTCGGAAGTGCGCCTCGTGTCATCGCGCTTTCGCCGAAGGCGCCGTGGCTCACCATCGAGAACAAGGGGACGAACCGCACCGGCAAGGCCGACCGCAACACCGCGTGGATCGCCCGCGCGCCCGAGACGGGGGCGCTCACGATCTACGGCAATGTGAAGACGCCGCTCGCCTCACCCATCGCCGTCGGAGTCTCCGATCCGGCAATGTTTCTCGCGCAGTGCCTTGCGGATCGGATCCAGCGCGCGGGGATCCCCGTCGCGCGCGCACGAACCGCGAAGCCCGGCGAGGCGAAGCCAGACGGCACGCGCATCGGGCCGATCCTGCGCACTCCCCTCTCGACCGTCATCAGTCGCTGCAATGTCGAGAGCGAAAACCTCTATGCGGAGAGTCTCCTCAAGCGGATCGCTGCGCAGCAGACCGGACAACCCGGCTCATGGGCGACGGGAACAATGGCGATCCATCGCCTCGTATCCGGAGCAGTCGGCGCGTCGGCATCCCCTTTCGTCGTTTCGGATGGATCAGGGCTTTCGCGCGACAATCGCGTCACCGCCGATGGCGTGACGGCGTGGCTCGCCGCGCTGGCGGCAGACTCGACCGTCGGCCCGGCGTTCATCGGCAGCCTCGCAGTCGCCGGCCAATCGGGCACGGTGCGCAAGCGCATGAAGGACATCAACCCATCGCTCGCGATGGTGCAGTGCAAGACCGGATACATCGACAAAGTGAGTTGCCTCTCGGGCTTCGTGACCAGCGGCAATGGCACGCGCTACGCATTCAGCGTCTTGGGCAACAACCTCAGCGAGCGCGACTCGGTCGGCAAACTCAAGGGGCTCCAAGACAAGATCGCCCGCCTCATCGCCGACTCCATCGGCGCCCCCTCGAAGCAAGCCCTGGGAGGCTGAGCGCCGGGGGTGTGCACCGGCGATCTGCGCCCTCGCCCTCACGGGGAACCCCATCATGTGTGGCGAAACGACCCAAATTGGGCCTATTCGGCACACATGATGCACTTTCGCGCGATGCGCCACCCGGCGGGTGCGTGCCGAACACCCGCACCTACGACTTGGTCGGCTTGCGGAAGCTCAGCCTGGCCTGCTCGACATCGGGGTAGATCTCGAAGACCCGATCGAGTTTCGTCATCTTGATGACCTGAACGACGGCGCCCGAAAGCGCCGCGAGGCGGATCTCGCCACCCACGCGCTTCATCCGAGTGTGGAGCATGAGGAGCGCCCCCAACCCCATGCTGGAGATAATCGACAGTTTCGTGCAGTCGACGATGATGTTGGTGATCCCACCCTTCACGAGCTTGCCGATGCTGTCGGAGAGTTGGCTCGCCGTGCTGGTGTTGATCCCGCCATCCGCGCGCAGGATCAGGACATCACCGACGATCTCAACAACATAGGTCTCCATCGCTCAGGCCTCTACCACACGCATGGCGATCAGGTCCTGGATGTCGACGAGCCCGAGCGGGCGTCCATCGGAATCGACCACCGGGATTTCGTCGAGACGCTTCTCTTGCACGAGTCTCACGGCATCGCGCACAAGCGAGTCTGATGTGAGGCAAGTGGGATGACGGGTCATGCACTTGCTGATGGCGGCGTCGAGGATCTCAGGGCCGGATGTGTTGATCGCCCGCCTCAGGTCCGCATCGGTGAAGATGCCGCTGAGTCGACCCTCACGGTCGATGAGGATGAGCGCACCGGCGCGGCGGCCCTCCCCCGCTGCGGCAAGCGCGCTGCGCACGCTCAGGTGGTCGCTGACGATGCTGAGATTGTGCTCGACGCGGAACCGGAGGACATCGGTGATCTGGCGGAGTCCCGCTCCGAGCATTCCTCCGGGATGGTGGCGATGGAAATCGTCCTCGCGGAAGTCGCGGCGGCGGGCCAGCGCAAGCGCGAGGGCGTCCCCGGCGGCAAGCATTGCCGTGGTGCTGGCGGTCGGAGCGAGATTCAGCGGGCAGGCCTCGACGATGTCGCCGACCGCGACGGTTGCGTCGCAGAGCTTGGCGAGCGCGGTCGTGGGCTTGCCGACAATCGCCACCCGAGCGATCCCGTCCGCCTTGAGATGGAGGGCGAGGTCGATGATCTCGGCGGTCTCGCCCGAGTAGCTCAGGAGGAGCGCGCAGTCCCCTTCGCGCAGCCGACCGAGGTCGCCATGCACGGCTTCGACCGGATGGATGAAGTGCGATGGCTGCCCGAGGCTTGCGAGCGTGGCGCTGACCTTTGCACCGATGAGGCCGGACTTGCCGAGCCCCGAGACGACCACATGCCCAGTACACCCCTCGAAGATGTCGAGCGCTGCCGTCCACTGAGCGGCGGTCTTCGCATCGGTCTTGAGCGCGTGGGCGATCGCCGACAGCGCCGTCGACTCCGCCCTGATGACCTCTGCCATGAAAAGTGAATCCGCCGTCCGGGTCTGCGTCTTCATGAAGCCAAGCCTACCGGATACGCTGCGCGAATGCCTCTTCAGGACGATTATGAGGTGCGGCTCTCGCGGTTCCAAGGGCCACTTGATCTGCTGTTGTTTCTGGTGCGCCGGGCGGAAGTCGACATCGCCGACATTCCCATCGCGGCGATCACTGAACAATATTTCGGGTTCCTGCGTCAGCTCGACAAGGTCGATGTCGAAGTCGCGGGAGAGTTTCTCGTGATGGCGGCGACGCTCGTCGAGATCAAGAGCCGCACGATTGCTCCGCGAACGGCGTCAGCCACAGATGATGTCGCCGATCCCGCGCGCGGAGGGGCCGATCCGCGCTTCGAACTTGTCCAGCAGCTCCTCGCCTACCAGCGGTTCCGCACCGCAGCGGGAACGCTCGATCGGCTGCGCGAGGAGAGTGCCCGCCGCTATGGCGCGGGTGGCCACGACGGCGCTCCCGAGAGCGACGCGACCGATGACGCCCCCGCCATCGACATCGGCGACGCGCATGTGCTTGATCTCCTCGAGGCGTTCGAGAAGATCATCCAGGCGGTCGATCTCACGAGGCTCGGCGAGCATCGCGTCGAGTTCGACGACACGCCGATCAGTCTCCATCAGGCCGACCTCGTTGATCGTCTCTCGCGCAGCGATCGGCGGCGGATGCAGCTCGCGCAGATCTTTGCGGGTCGCACGCGCAACGACATGATCGGACTCTTCCTCGCGCTCTTGGAACTCGCGCGACAGCAACAGGTCGCGGTGCGGCAGGACGACGCCGACGGCGCCGTCGAAATCGAACTGCTCCAACTGGCACCCGAGGCGATGACCCCGACCCCCGCCGCCGAACTCGCCGCTGAACTCGACGAGGAGTGAGCGGGCCCGTGACACCGCGTGTGAATTTCTATACGGAAGACCCTGGGTGGCACGCCAAGATCGGCGACATTCACGCCATGCTCGAGCGCGTCAAGATCAGCGAGGAGCAGTCCTCCGATGTCTTGCACCTGCGCAAACTCAATCGCATTCTCACGATCCACGCGTCCACCGCCATCGAGGGCAACCGGCTCACCCTGAACCAAGTCACGGATGTCATCAACGGCAAGCCCGTGTGGGGACCGCCCAAGGACATCAAAGAGGTGCAGAACGCGTGGCATGCCTACAACGAAATGGCCGCCCATGACCCCTGGTCGACGGGCGACTTGCTCAAGGCGCACGTGCACCTGACCAACGCGCTCATCGGCGAGTCTGGACAGTTCCGGACCGTCGGCGTCGCCGTTGTGCGAGAGGACGGCGTGGTGATGCACCGCGGCTCGGCTGCGGAACAAGTTCCTGCTCTCGTCGAGCAACTGCTGCATTGGGGAAAGACGAGCGAAGCGCATCCGCTCATCAAGAGTTCGGCCGTCCATCACATGCTGGAGTACATCCATCCTTTCCGAGATGGCAACGGTCGGCTCGGACGACTCTGGCAGACGCTGATTCTCTCCAAGTGGAATCCGTTGTTTGCCTGGATGCCTGTGGAGACGCTGATCCACCACAACCAGGCGCTGTACTACAAGGCGCTTCAGGATTCGCATGCGAACGCGGTGGACTCCCGTCCGTTCATCACCTTCATGCTCGATGCCATCGGGAACTCGCTCTACAAGTACATCGATGTGGCGGAGGAGACGGCGGACGCTGTCGGTGTAAATGTCGGTGCAAATGTCGGTGTAACGGACCAGATAATGGCGGCTTTGCGACGGGAACCCCACCTTTCAGCCAAGGAACTCGCCACGCTGCTGAACAAGACCACCCGCACAGTTGAACGCCACATCAAGGCGCTCCGCGAACAAGGCAGGCTGAAGCGCGTCGGTTCCGACAAGGCTGGCCATTGGGAAGTCGTCGAGAAGCCTTGATGGGTAACGAGAGACCGACGGCCGCTGCTCCCCGGTTCTGCGCAACGGACGCCCGAATCGGGCCTTCCTTGCGCAGAACTCGACGGGCGTCGTCAACCCTCGCCGGTGCTGCGGCCGGGTTCGAGATAGGTGTAACCAGCGAGGCCGTCCTCGTACGCCTTCATGAAGGCCCTGCTCTCCTTGGGTGAGAGCTGCTTCTTTCGCACCGCGCGCTCGCATTCCCTGCGGATCTGCGCGCCGAGTTGCGTCGAGTCGAACTGGACGTACTTCAAGACCTCAGCGATCGAGTCCCCCTCGATGATCTCGTCGATCCACCACTGGCCGTTGGTGTCGAGCTTGATGTGGGCGACGTGTGTGTCGCCGAACAAGTTGTGGAGATCGCCCAGCGTCTCCTGATACGCGCCGACGAGAAATGCGCCCAGGAGGTACGTCGATCCCTCTTGGAACTCGTGCAACTCGACGAACTTCTTGATGTCGTGGTCGTCGACGAATCGGTCGACCTTGCCGTCGGAGTCGCAGGTGATGTCCGCGAGCGTCGCCTTGCGCGTCGGGCGCTCGTCGAGCCGGTGGATCGGCATGATCGGGAAGAGCTGGTTGATCGCCCAGATGTCGGGAAGGCTCTGGAAGATCGAGAGGTTGCAGAAGTACGTGTCGGTGATCGTCGCCTCGAGGTCGGTCAGCTCCTCGGGGGTGTGCGCGCCCATGGAACGCGCCTTGTCGCGGATCTTCGTGCAGATTGACCAGAAGAGCCGGTCGACGATGGCTCGGTGCTCGAGCGTCAGGTATCCGACGGAAAAGAGCCGCGTCGCCTCGTCGCGTGCTTCGAGGGCATCGTGGTACTGCTCCAAGATCCGCCGTTCGCTGATCGTCTTGTGGAGTTCCCAGAGGTCGATCAAGGGGCGCGGCAATTCGTCCTCGGGAGGGACCGGCGCGGGAAGTTCCGCGGGCGGCGGCGCGCGATCGGGGCGATTGCAGCCCAGAACATCGAAGATCAGCACGGACTGCTGGGCGACCATGGCGCGCCCGGACTCGGTGACGATCGTCGGGTGCTCGACCCCCTCTTCGTCGCAGACCGTCATCGTCTTGTAGACGACCGAGTTCGCGTACTCGACGAGCGAGTAGTTCGTCGAGAACTCGAAGGCGGTCTGGCTCCCGTCATAGTCGATGCCCATGCCGCCTCCGACATCGAGGTACTTGAGGCCTGCCCCCATCTTGACGAGTTGCACGTAAATCCGCGCGAGCTCGTTGACTCCCGAGTTCACCTGCCGGATGTCGTGGATCTGGCTCCCCATGTGGCAATGGAGGAGTTCGAGGCAGTCCACCATTCCGCGGGCCTTGAGGAAGTCGACGGTCTCGATGACTTCCGTGAGCGAGAGACCGAACTTGGCTTTCACCCCTGAAGAGTGGCGCCATCGTCCCGCTCCCGGCGTCGCGAGATTCATGCGCACACCGATCTTGGGGCGCACGCCGAGTCGGTTGGCGCTCTCGACGATCAACTTGAGTTCGCCCATGTTCTCGATCACGGGAATGATGTTGCGGCCGAGTTTGGCGGCAAGCGTCACGAACTCGATGTACTTCTCTTCCTTGAAGCCGTTGCAGATGATGAGGCGATCCGGAGAGTCCCCGGTCATTCCCATGACCGCGAGCAGTTCTGGCTTCGAGCCAACTTCAAGGCCGAAGCCGAGTTCGACCCCATAGCGGCGCACTTCCTCGACAACTCGGCGCTGCTGATTCACCTTGATCGGGAAGACCCCGGTGTACGAGCCCTTGTAGCTGTTCTCGGCGATGGCGGCGTCGAATGCCTCGCGCATGTCGCGCATGCGTCGCTCAAGGAGATCGCTGAAGTGGAGGAGCACCGGCGTGTTCAGTCCGCGCTCGCGCATCCCTGCGACGACATCGAAGAGATCGACTTCGTGGCCGAGCACACGCGTCGGTCGCACGACCGCGTGCCCCTTCGCGTTGATGTCGAAGAATCCCTTGCCCCACAAGCGGGTCTGGTAGATCTCGGCGGCATCGTCGATCGTCCAGCTGCCTTCGAGCGTTGCCTGCAGCGGCTTGGTGCGCGGCTCCGCCTTTGGCTCTACAGCCGGTGCTGCAGCGCGCGAGGGTGAAGGAGGTGAGGTCGAGGTTGGAGCCGCGCTTGGAGGAGCGAGCTCAGGGGACTTGGTGGGAGGCATTGACGAGGCGAATGCTACAACTTCTGGAACTCATTTCCAGTTTTTTGGCGAAGGAGCCTGCGGCATTGTCACCGACATCGACGCCATCGCCGAGCCGTACGCCGCCGAGCGGTCGAAGACGCGGTCGTTCCAAGTGCCATCCTCGGCGCGCGTCCGCCAGAGAAGCCAGTTGAGCGCTAGCCGGCGCGGCGCGCGCTCAGCCTCAGGCAGCAACTCCACAGCCTGTGCGGCGTGGTAGTGCGCAAACCAGAAGTAGTACGGAGCGACGCCGTACGGAGGAAGATGAGTGCCCGTCTTGGACCGGCGCTTTTCGAGTTCGGGCCAGTACCGGATGAAGGCGTCGACCGCCGTCGCGAGCTTCTGCTGATCGCTCCGCCCCGCGAGGTAGAGCGCCGTCTCCCCCGCCACCATCCGGCCGATGGCCCCCGGGATGGAGCGGGTGTCCATCCGCGCGGATCCCTTCGCGGCGTAGGCGTAGTTGCCGTCATCAGTGCGGCATCGTTCGAGCGCCGCGAGGGCGCGGTCGACGATCGCGGCGTCCACGGCGTACCCCTGCGCCTTTGCTTCGTAGAGAGTCTGCAGGCACACGGGAGTCATGAATCCGCTGGTCGCACTCGGCGTCTCCGCACCGGGGTCGCGCGCGTAGTTCCAGCCGCCCGTCTGCGGAATCTCGAATTTCTGGAGGGAGTCGAGGTACCAGGTGAGCGCCTTCTCGACCGGGGCTTCGAGCCCTGTCGGGACCGCCTCGTGCTGCTTGAGCGCGAGGAGAAATCGCGCGCCATAGCACGCCGCCCACGCGCGGACGTCGTAGCCGCCTTGATACGAGGTCACCTGCAGCAGCGGCTCGTCGATCGCGGCGCAGACGAACTCGGTCGCCTTCTTGACCGCAGCCTTGCGCGACGCGTCCGCTGCGTACCCCGGTGCGCGAAGCAGGCTCTCCGCACAGATCGCCGTTCCACCGACGCGGTAGCCGTAGGGAATTTTCCCTCCGACCCGGTACACCCCCTCGTAGGGCCACTCAGACTTCTCGGGTCCATCCTGCATGGCGACGATGCGCTCCGAGGCCGTCGCGACGGCCGCCGCGAGCATCGCCGGATCGGGTTGCGGGTACACGAGGAACAGGAGCGCGACCGCCATCGATGCCGACATGACCTGAGCCTACCCGCGCGCGCGGGCTCACTACGATGGCGAGATGCTGAAGATCCAGAGCGGCGAGTTTCGATCGCGCGCGTTGCAAATCCCGGAAGGGGTTGAGACTCGCCCGATGGGGTCGCGCCCAAAGGCAGCGATCTTCAACCTCCTGCGGGGATGGTTCGAGGGAGCGAATGTCCTCGACCTCTACGCGGGTGTCGGGACGATGGGGCTCGAAGCCGCGAGCCTCGGCGCGAAACGCGTGGTGTGCGTCGAGCAGAATCGGTACATCGGCGACTTCCTGCGGGCAAACATCCTGACGCTTGGGTGTGGCGATCGTGTGCAGGCCATCCAAACCGATGCGCTCGGGCTCGGCACCATCGCGGCCGCACCGAAGCCCGTCGACATCGTGTTCATCGATCCCCCGTTCGAGGAGATGCGCTCGAGCGAGCAGCGGCGGGCGATGCTCGATCGCGTGGGAGCGCTCCGGAGTGTCGTCGCCGATCGCGCCTTCATCGTGCTGCGCTCACCAGATCACTTGGCGGATGAGGACTTCTCGGTTCCCGGGTTTGTCGGCCCGGAACACCACGATTACGGCACCGAGCAGCACATCCTTCTCTACGCCCCGCGCAATGGTTGACCTGTCGGGGCAGTTCGCCGCGAGCCTCAAGCGCGCGAGTCGGTGGGTGAAACTCGTGGATGGGCGGGTTCCCGCTCTCGTGATCCGGCCGATTGAGGCGGGCGATCAGGCGGTCCCGTTTCTTCTGTGGTTTCATGGGCGGACGGTCACGAAGGAACTCGATTCGGGGAGATACCTCCGGCTGATGCGCGCTGGTGTGGGGTGTGTCGCGATCGATCTTCCCGGTCACGGCGAGCGTCTTGATCCCGCGCTGCAAGATGGCGCGCGAACGCTGGAGATGGTGCTCGCGGCGGCTAGTGAGATCGATGCGATTCTCGGCGAAGTCGGCGCACTCGGCGGATTCGACACCGCGCGTGTCGTGATCGGCGGCATGAGCGCAGGAGGCATGGTCGCGATGGTGCGGGGATGCCGGGCACACTCGTTCTCGGGAATGCTCCTCGAAGCAACGACGGGAGATTGGCGAGGGCAGCGCGCGCGTCCGATGTACCGCGAGGAGTTCGTCGCGGCGCACAACCCCATCGACCATCTCGACCACTGGCGCGAGATCCCCGTGCTCGCCCTGCATGCCGCCGAAGATGAGTGGGTCGCCCTCGACGGTCAGCGGCGATTCATCGATGCGCTCAAGGCGCGTGCCGATCATCCCGAGCGCATCGCACTGCACGCGTACGACCACACAGGAGCCCCGCACGAACACATGGGGTTCGGCAAGATGGCCGCCGATGCGAAGGAGCGCGGCACCGCATTCGTCTGCGGATGCCTCGGGGTCAGGGCGCCGCCGCCGGCGCAGGCTTGATCGGACTCGTTCCCCGCCAGATCGCCTCCCCCGCGCCGCGAACGGTGATCTCTTTGATGAAGGCGTCGAAGCGATCCGAGAGTGCCGCGAGATCGCCGCCGAAGTAGGTCGCCGCCACGGTTGGTCCGGGAAGCGCTCGCACTCCACCGCGCGAGAGGGCGCGCTCGACTGAGCGCCGCGCGTCCGGCGATGCACACCCCGCGAGAATCGTTGCCCCGATGCGCCCCTCGGTTGCGTCGCTCAGAAGTCGGCGCAGCCCATTGCGGTGAATCTCGTCGGCACTCGAGTTGAGGAAATGGACGAGCGCCCACACCTCCGCGTAGTAGATGAGCAGCTGTTCGCGCCCTTGCGCGAGGAACTCCTGCGGAGAGCGCTCAAGGAGTTCCTGAAGCGGAATGAGCCGATCGCGCCGCACCGCATCGCGAAGTTCCCCGAACCGTTCGAGATTGCGCCACGCGCCGAAGATCGGGTCTCCCGAATCGGGGGCAATGCGATACCCCTCCATGTAGGTGGCAATGCCTTCCTCGAGCCAGACGGGCAGTTCCTCGCGGAACACCGACTGCGTGTACTGGTGCCACCCCTCGTGCGCGAGAATCGTCAGCGTGTCGTTGGGGCCGATGTCGTAGAGGATCGCGCACGCCCGCGAGGTGTAGCCGCCCCGGCCAAGGCCCATGTACGCACCCGCTTCGCTGCCGAGCCGTTCACGCGTGAATGTCTCCCACTCGTCGCGGCTTCCGAAGATGTACGTCTCCAGTTTCGCCGACGGCTG
>CANETX010000001.1 GCA_947441435.1 Planctomycetaceae bacterium | reverse complement strand
GAAGGTCGAAGTGCTCACGAGCAAGCCTGACGTGAGCGAGCCGGCGAAGCCATCGGCGCCTGCCTCAGCCGGAGAGCCCGCGCCCGCGAAGGGCACCACCGCTCCATGACGGCGACGCGTACCGCGCAGGCGCATCCTCTCCTCGCACGGCTCTCGATCGCCACGCATGGCTCGGTTGTCGATGGGACCGTTGATGGCCCGTCGGTCGTCTCCTTGAACCCCGCGACCGGGGAACCGATTGCATCCGTCCGTCTCGCTTCGACAGTGGACCTCGACGGCGCGATCGCACGAGCGCACTCCGCATTCGAATTGTGGCGGGATGTTCCCGCCCCCCACCGCGGCGAAATCATTCGCCTCATCGGCAACGAATTCCGCCGCCTCAAGGAGCCTCTCGGGGAACTCGTCTCCTTGGAGATGGGCAAGATCCGGGCCGAGGGGCTCGGCGAAGTCCAGGAGACGATCGACATCGCCGACTTCGCGGTGGGACTCTCGCGGCAACTCTATGGATTGTCGATGCACTCGGAACGCGCACGCCACCGGATGTTCGAGCAGTGGCAGCCTCTGGGGCCGATCGGGATCATCACCGCCTTCAACTTCCCCTGCGCCGTCTGGGGATGGAATGCGATGATCGCGGCCGTCTGCGGGGACACCTGCATCTGGAAGCCGAGCCTTTTCACGCCGCTGACCGCGATCGCCTCCAACGAGATCGCACGGCGCGTGATGCGCGAGCAGACTCTCTTCACGCCACATGGAGTGGATCCCGCGGATGTGTTCACGCTGGTCATCGGCAGCGATGAGGCCGTCGGCGAGCCGATGCTCGCCGATCGACGGCTCCCACTCATCAGCGCCACAGGATCATGCCGGATGGGTCGCCGCGTCGCGGAAGTCGTTGGCAAGCGCCTCGGGCGGACGCTCCTCGAACTCGGCGGCAACAACGCAATCACGGTGATGGCCGACGCGGACATAGAACTCGTCACCCGCGCCGTGCTCTTCGGCGCCGTGGGCACGGCAGGCCAGCGCTGCACCTCGACGAGGCGGTTGCTGGTGCACGAGGGCATCGTCGAGCGGCTCATCGAACGCCTGCGTGCCGCGTACAGCTCCATTCCCATCGGCGATCCGCTCAATCCAAAGACGCTCATGGGACCGCTCATCGACTCTCGCGCAGTCGTTGCGATGCGCCGCGCCGTCGAGACTGCCGTTGCGCAGGGATGCACCGTCGTGTGCGGCGGCGTTGAGGGAATCGAACGCGCGGCCGCGAAACCGGGAAACTTCGTCGAACCCACGATTCTCCGGGTTCCACGCGGCACAGTGCCACCCATCACCTGCGAGGAAACGTTCGCTCCCATCCTCTATGTGTTCACGGTCGCATCGCTCGACGAGGCGATCGCCCTCCAGAACGGAGTCGATCAAGGGTTGTCGAGCGCCATTTTCACCGACAGCGTTCGGAGTGCCGAGCGGTTCCTCTCGGCAGCTGGCAGTGACTGCGGGATCGCCAACGTGAACATCGGCACGAGCGGCGCCGAGATCGGCGGCGCGTTCGGCGGAGAGAAAGACACCGGCGGTGGTCGCGAGTCGGGGTCGGATTCGTGGAAGGCGTACATGCGTCGGCAGACGTGCACTGTGAACTGGGGAGGCGATCTCCCGCTCGCTCAGGGCATCACCTTCGGAACCTGACCCATGCCCCTAGACCGCAACCAACTTGCTCAGCGTGCCGCCCAAGAACTCCGCGACGGCTTCTATGTGAATCTCGGCATCGGCATTCCCACGCTCGTCGCCAACCATGTCCCTGGAGGGATGACTGTGTGGCTGCAGTCGGAAAACGGACTGCTCGGAATGGGACCCTTCCCGACGGAGGATGCCGTCGACGCGGACCTCATCAACGCAGGCAAGCAGACGGTGACCGGAGTTCCCGGCCACTCCTTCTTCTCGAGCGCCGACAGTTTCGGCATGATCCGCGGCGGGCACATCGATCTCGCCATCCTCGGTGCCATGGAAGTGTCGCAAGAAGGCGACCTCGCCAACTGGATGATCCCCGGCAAACTCGTCAAGGGAATGGGCGGGGCAATGGACTTGGTCGCAGGAGTCAAGCGACGCATCGTCGTAATGGAACACGCCAACAAGCGAGGCGAGTCCAAAGTCATCCCCGAGTGCACGCTTCCCTTGACCGGCAAGCGGTGCGTCGACATGCTCATCACCGACCTCTGCGTCTTGGCCATGGACCCCAAGGAGCACCGGTTCGTCCTGACGGAACTCGCCCCGGGGGTCTCGTTCGATGAGGTGAAGGCCAAGACGACCGCGGAGGTCCGGATCCACCCAAATTTGCGCGAAATGCGCTTATCGCCCCTCCAACCTGCCTAGGTTGGTGCTGGTTTCGACTGGAAGGGTCTTGCCCCCGGGATCCGGTAGGACCACAGAAGATCGATTCGGGTGACATTTCTGGGGAAGTTCTCTTGCAAGCGGCCAAGTCGACCCCATTCCGTGCCCATGGAGGCGGGGTTTATGCGGGACGAGACATTTTCACATTCTGCACCTTATGTGGCTGTTGCACAGCAAGTTGTGCTCACGCGATGGCTGACTTGGATTTTTGCCGCGACGGCCGTCGTGGCGCTCTTCTCGACGCGCTCGTTCGCCAGTCCGAATCCGGCGCTGCTCGACTGCAACAACAACGGAATCGACGACAGCTTTGACATCGCGAGCGGAACATCAGAAGACTGCAATGCGGACGGCGTCCCCGACTCGTGCGATCCGGACTGCAACGGCAACGACATCGCAGATGCCTGCGACATCGCCGCGGGCGACACGGACAAGGATCAGGACGGCGTCCCCGACTCGTGCGAGTATGCCCGTGGCGACTTCGACCTCGATGACTGCATCGGGGGCATCGACATGAGCATGATCATCGCCACATGGGGAATGACCGACATCCCCGTCTGCGACCTCGACGGCAACGGATCCGTCGGAGGCGGCGATCTGGTGGTCGTCCTCGCCAACTGGGGGTGCTCGGACCCCTGATTCGCATCTCAACTTGATCACTCTCAGCGGTCGACCAGTACATCCCTGGTCGGCCGCTTTTCATTGACGAGGGCCTGACGACGGACCTACCCTCGGGGGATGCTCCTCACACTCCCGCTGGTCATCGCGCTCGCCCCCATCGACCTCTTCAACGGCAAGGACCTCACCGGCTGGGTCAACGTGAACTGCGAACCGTCAACGTGGACCGTCGCGGAGGGTGACGACGGAGTCCCGGTCATCCAGTGCTCGGGGATCCCCACAGGAGTCCTCCGCACCGCAGCGATGTACGAGAACTTCAAGCTCGAACTCGACTGGATGCACGAGAACGAACCCGGCAACGCAGGCCTCTTCGTTTGGAGCGATGCCCTCCCTGCGAAGGGAGTCCCGTTCACCCGGTCGATCGAGGTCCAGATCATGCTGACCCCCGACGTGAAGGACAAGGAGGGGCGACTCCTCTATACCGGTCAAGGAGATGTGTTCGCAATCCACGGGGCCACCATGACGCCGGAC
This sequence comes from Planctomycetaceae bacterium, assembly GCA_947441435.1. GTDB lineage: Bacteria > Planctomycetota > Phycisphaerae > Phycisphaerales > SM1A02 > F1-60-MAGs104. Next base: position 43,040 of record CANETX010000001.1, on the reverse strand, counting down.
CGACCCCACCCAGCGGGGTGGGTCCGCTGCCTCCCCTCCTCCCGCCAAACCAAGGGCAAGGGCCAATGGAATCACTACGAAGTCACCGCCGACAACGGCCGTCTGACACTCGCGGTGAACGGAGTTGAAGTGGGCGGCGGCAGCGGCATCAACCCACGCAAGGGCTACATCTGCCTCGAGAGCGAAGGCACTCCCATCCGGTTCCGGAACATCCGGCTCACGGAACTGGCACCGAGCCCGACGCCACTCTCCGCCGATCAGATCGCGCAGGCGGACGAGGGATTCACCCCCATGCTCACGACGGGACTCCCCCAGTGGCACGAAGCGCCGAATCTCGCCGGTCATTGGAATCTCCGTGAGGGCGTCCTCGCATACGACGGCAAGGGAGGAGATCTCTGGTCCAACGCCTCGATGGCGAACTTCGAACTCATCGCCGATTGGCGCTGGATCGGCCCGGGACAAGGGAAGAACCAACGGCCGATGTTTGCCCCCGACGGCACGGACCTCAAGGGGGCCGACGGCGCGACCGTCACCAAGGAGATCGAGGAGCGCGACAGCGGAGTCTTCCTCCGCGGGAACTCGAAGAGTCAGGTCAACATGTGGAACTGGCCGGTCGGCAGCGGTGAGGTCTGGGGCTACCGGAGTGACGCTGCCATGCCCCCGGCCGTGCGAGCCTCCTGCACGCCGGTCATCGCCGCAGACGCGCCGGACGGCTCATGGAATCGCTTTCGGATCGCCATGCGCGGCGATCACCTGCGAGTCGATCTCAATGGCAAGTGCGTGCTCCCCGATGCGACCCTCCCCGGGGTGCCGGCCACGGGTCCCGTCGGCCTCCAGCACCACGGCTCGGCGCTCGAGTTCATGAACATCTACATGCGCCCTCTTCCCTGAGTAGGCGCCGGCGGACCCTGTCGCCCCCCCGCTCGGGGATCTACTGCTGCTCGATTTCTTTGAGTCGATGCTTCATCTGCGACTTGAGGCGTGCGAGAATCGAGGAGTGCATCTGGCTGACGCGGCTCTCAGAGAGATCCAACGTAAGCCCGATCTCCTTCATCGTGAGTTCTTCGTAGTAGTAGAGGATGACGATCAGCCGCTCGGATCGCGTAAGACCCTTGGTGAGGAGGGTTTGCAGATCTTGCCGCTGAAGGTTCCGGAATGGATCCCCTTCGCCGTCGGGCTGGGCAACATCGATCTCGCGAGTCTCATTCGACGCGTCGGGGTCAGTCCACTTCTTGTTGAGACTGACGATGCCGACGGGCTTCGAGTCCCGGCTGATCTTCTCAAACTCGTCCTTGCCAACCCCGAGGCGCTCCTGAATCTCCGTGTCGGTGGCAGGCCGCCCGCACCGCATCTCGATCTCCTTGCGAACCCGTTCGACCTTGGTGGTCCGGGACCTGACGAGCCGGGGGACCCAGTCCATCGCCCGGAGCTCATCAAAGATCGCCCCGCGCACCCGCTGGGGGCAGTACGTCTCAAACTTGATGCCTCGGGAGAGGTCGAAGGCGTCGATCGCATCCATCAGGCCGAACAGGCCTGCCGAGATGAGATCGTCGACCTCCACTTCGGCGGGGAGCCGCGTCCGCATCCGCTCAGCGGTGTAGCGAACGAGGTGATGAAACTTGACGATCAACTGGTTGCGAACGTCCTCGCGCTCGGCGTCTGCGCCTGGGCGATCCCGCAAGCTCGCGTAGCGAACCCACAGGGCATCGGCAGTGGCCTTCGTCCCTGCCTTGGTGCGGCCGACGACAGAACGCTTGTTTCCCTGCGGTTTTTCTGCTGATTTTTCGCGGGGCGACACAGCGACAGCGTCCCGGGTGGGTCGCCGTTTTTCACGCGTTGCATTCGTGCGAGTCATTGGGCGGTCTCTCCTTGACCTGAACCGAACCGTTGCCGACGCCAATCCTTGGCTTCGACACGCGAACTATACATCACCGTTTTCTTTGTGCGCAAGGAGGGTCGCCGTTTTTCGTGCGGCCCTGAGGGACGCCGCGCAGTATCGGACGCGCCTCCCGGGCAGCCGCAGCCCGACCCTTCGTGGGATCCTCGCGAGTGACCACAGGATCCTGTGGTCGTGGGGTCCGCCAGACACGCGCGCGCGCTGATCCAACAATTTCCTAGAATCGTCCCGCGATGACCGTGGTTCGAACGATTCGCCAATGCACGGCTCCACTCTGGATCGCCGTCGTGGCCTTCGTCACGCTCGCGTCCCAGGTGCACGCACAAGTCGACTTCAAGCTTGCCAGCGACGATCAGTGGATCGCCCCCGCCGACAGCGACCCCGCGAGCCCGCAGAGCCAGTTGCGGCAAGCGCAGCTCGCGCTTGCGCGCGGGGAAGCAGGACGCGCCTTCAATCTTGCGTCGGGGTGGCTCGATCGATTCCCGGCGGATCCGCTGCGCGCACACGCCCTCCTCCTCAAGGGAGACTCACTGCTGGCACAGGGAGACGAATACAAGGCGCTCTACGACTATGAGGAACTTGTCCGTAAGTACCCCGGCAGCGATGTCTTCGTGACAGCGCTGCAGCGCGAGTACGAAATCGCCACCGCCTACGCAAACGGACTCAGGCGAAAGTTTTTCGGCACCTTCCGTTGGATCAACACCGAAGACGATGCTCAGGAACTGCTGATCCGGATCCAGGAGCGTCTGCCTGGAAGCGAACTCGCCGAGCAGGCGGGAATGGAACTCGCGGACTTCTACTTCCGAAAGCGGGACCTCCTTCTTGCCGCCGATGCGTACGACCTCTTCGTCAAGAATTATCCACGGTCGAGGCAGGTCGAAAAGGCGAGATTGCGACTGATTTACTCGCTTTTTGCCTCCTATAAGGGGCCGCTCTACGACGCCCGCGGGCTCTTCGAAGCGAGCGCGCGACTCAAGGAGCTCCAGGCCCTCGACCCCTTGACCGCGCAGCGCGTCGGCGCCGACGCGCTCCTCGTGAGGATCTACGAGTCGGAGGCCTCGAAACTCCTCTCCGAGGCCGGTTGGTACTCCTATGTGGACGACCCCATCTCTGCGGAGGTCTTCATCCGCCGGCTAGTGACGATCTACCCGAAGTCGATCGCCACGCTCGTCGCCCTGCGTGAGGTCCCTGCACTCCTCGCGAAACTCCCCGTGACGATCCGGTCACAGTGCCCCGATTACTCCGCCCTGCGCAAGCAACTCCTCGGGGTCGACGATGCCGCAGCCACGCCGGAGGTGACGCCGTGACTTCGATGCTCCGAGCCGTCGGCCTGTTGCTCTGCGCCACCGCGCTCGGAGGCTGCGACACTGGCTCCTCGTCGGGCTACGCCACCGGCGAGCTCTACTCATCGAAGTACCACTCCGTGGCAGTCCCGATCTTCGAGAACCAGAGTCAGGACCGCGGCATCTCCTTCCAACTTACCGACGCGACGATCAAGGAGATCGAGTCAGCGACCCCCTACAAAGTCGTCCCTGAGGCCCGCGCGGACACGGTGCTGCGCGCCACCGTGAAGAGCGTCACGCTGAACATGCTCTCGCAGAGCCTTGCCACCGGACTCACCGAGGAGATGGCCATCCGCGTGACCGTCGACTTCGAGTGGTTTGACATGCGCACCGGGAAGCCGATCGTCGCCCGCCAGGGGTTTCAGGGAAGCGCCGTGTTTGTTGCGAGTCTTCCTAACAATCAGCCGATTGACCTTGGAAGATTCGCCGTCTCTCAGCAACTCGCGAGGGATATAGTGGCCAATCTCCAGGGTGAGTGGTAACTCACCCGACACGCGTCAGGTTGGTCATGTTGTTCATGCGACTCATGCAATTCATGCAATTCATGCAATCAGGCCACACCCATCTTCCTTCCGACCGACTCGTCATGCCCAAGGGCGATGGTTCGTCTGGTGGCGACGGCGGCGGCCCGCCTGAGTCAGCTCCTCCTCCCAAGTCACCGCAGGGAGCCAACCCTCCGCCCAAAGCGCGTCGCCAGTTCATGACCTACATCCTGCTCTTGGCAGTGATCGCCGTCATCTGGACGGTCCTGACGAGCACCTCCCAGCGAGGCGAGACGATCCAGACGCCGCAGGAGTTTTTCGTGCTGGCGCAGGAGGGGTACTTCGAGCCCGGCACCGTCATCATCAGCGACGACAAGATCACCGCAACCCTTCAACGGAGCCTTCCCGGCGCGAAGGACCGCACCGGCCAGAAGGGTGGATCGGTCTGGGTCCGGATCATCCCCGGCAACTACGACTGGATCCGCACGCAACTGACCACTTCCAATGTCAAGTGGCAGGAGCAGGTCGGCCAGAGCGTCTTCATGCAACTGCTCCTCACCTTGGCACCAGGCATTCTCATTCTCGTGGTGCTCTGGTTCCTCATCGCCCGCAGCATGCGTGGAGCGAGTGGCGGCGGACCTGGTGGCATGCTCGGCTCATTCGGGAAGAGCCGTCATCGGGTGACCAACAAGGAGAACGTGCACATCACGTTCAACGATGTCGCGGGAGTGGACGAAGCCAAGGACGAGGTCCGCGAGATCGTTGAGTTCCTCAAGAACCCCAAGAAGTTCAGCAAGCTCGGCGGGCGCATTCCGCGCGGCGTGCTGCTGTCGGGCCAGCCAGGCTGCGGGAAGACGCTGCTCGCCAAGGCGATTGCCGGCGAGGCGGATGTCCCCTTCTTCTCCATCTCCGGTTCAGACTTCGTGGAGATGTTCGTCGGCGTCGGCGCGAGCCGCGTCCGAGACCTCTTCAAGCAGGCGAAGGAGAACTCGCCGTGCATCATCTTCCTCGATGAGATTGACGCAGTGGGCCGCCGCCGAGGCGGTGGCTTCAACTCCGGTGGCCACGACGAGCGCGAGCAGACGCTCAACGCCATCCTCGTGGAGATGGACGGCTTCGAGGCCAACGACCAGATCATCGTGATTGCGGCCACGAATCGCCCGGATGTCCTCGATCCCGCCTTGACGCGGCCGGGGCGCTTCGATCGGCAGGTCGCCGTTCCACTTCCGGATCTCAAGGGCCGACGCCAGATTCTGGCGGTCCATGCCCGCAAGGTGAAGACATCGCCGGACGTCGATCTCGACCGGCTCGCGCGGGGAACTCCGATGTTCTCGGGGGCGGATCTCGCGGCGATCATCAACGAGGCGGCGATCATCGCGACCATGGCCGACAAGGATTACGTCGAGACGAGCGACCTTGAGGAGGCTCGCGACAAGGTCCGCTTCGGGCGGGCCAACAAGAGCCGAAAGATCGAGGAGCAGGAGCGGATCGCCACCGCCTACCACGAAGCGGGTCACGCCTTGCTGCAGGTTGTGCTCACCGATGCCGACCCCCTGCACAAGGTCACCATCATTCCCCGCGGGCAAGCGATGGGAGCGACCTTCAGCCTTCCCGAGAAGGACCGGTATGGCTACTCGCGGAAACATCTCTTGGCGACGATGCGCGTCCTCTGCGGTGGGAGAATCGCCGAGGAGCGAAAGACCGGCGACATCTCGAGCGGCGCCTCGATGGACATCCGCATGGCGACCTCGTATGCGCGGACGATGGTGCTGCAATGGGGAATGTCCGAGCGGCTCGGGTTCGTCAACTACGCAGGGGCCGATGACCGTGAATCGTTCGTCCCCGACAAGGACTATTCGCCCGAGACGGCACGTGTCATCGACGAGGAAGTCCGCAAGTTGATCGACGTCGCGTACTCCGATGCGACCACGCTGATCCAAGAGCATTGGCCCAAGGTTGTGGCAATCGCGGAGGCGCTCTTGAAGGTCGAGACACTCTCGAAGGACGATGTCGACCGGTTGATCCGCGGCGAGACCATCGAACGCCCCACTGTCTCGGAACTCCTTCAGCGGGAACTGCCCAAGGCCGCACCACCCGCGAAGGCCGATCCTGAGATTCCACCCGACGCGCTCCCAACTCCGGCGTGAGTCGCCGGTCGGCGCGCCGCGTTGCGTACGGCGGCGACGGGTCCGCAGTCATGGCGAGTCGCCGATGAGCCTCTTGCTCCGCAGCAGATGGTGATAGTGCTGCGCGAACCGATGGGCCTCGTCGCGGACGGCTTGGCAGAGGCGAAGTCCGGCGTTGTCTCGCCCGAGGCGAATCGGCTCCGGCGATTCCACCCGGTAGATGAGTTCCTCGCGCTTGGCGAGGCCGATCACCATCGGTGGCTTGGTCCCCAAGAGTTCAAACGCCTCCATCGCCGCACTCAGCTGAGCGCTACCGCCGTCGATGAGGATGAGATCGGGGTAGAGCTCCAGCCCCGCTCCGGCTTCGCGGTATCTCCGAGAGACGACTTCGCGAATCGCCATCACATCGTTGTTCGCGACGCTGCGGATCTTGTAGCGGCGATACCCATCGCGGAAGGGACGGCCATCGATGAAGCAGACCTTGCTCCCGACCGTCTCGTCGCCGCCGAGATGGGCGATGTCGATCGCCTCGATGCAGCGGATCTCGCCGGGGTGTTCCAGCGTGCGCGCGAGCGATCGCAGCCCGGCAGCGGGATCCTGGATCAGCGACGTGACTTCAGGTTGCCACTCGTACTCGGCATCGCTGCCGCGCCGTTCACGGTCATCGAGCCGCTCGATCGCCTGGATCTGATCGCGCAGGACCGCCGCACGTTCGAACTTCTGCGCCGCGGATGCCGCCTCCATCTCCTCGCGGAGTTCGCGCAGCATCGCGCTCCGCTTGCTCCCGAGGAAACGGAGGAACCGATCGATGTCCTCGCCATATTCATCGCGGGAGATCCGGTTGGCGCACGGAGCGGTGCACTGCCCGATCGCGTGGAGGAGGCAAGGTCGAAAGCGCGCGTTGGCAGGATCCAACGCCTTGATGTCGAGTTCACATGTTCGGTACTTGAAGACGCGCTGGAGGAGCTCCACCGCGCGACGAAGACCGCCGCCGCTCACAAAGGGGCCGAAGACCCGCGCCCCCTTGAACTCCGGCGCGTGAGGATCGCGCGTGATGTGCACCGACGGAAACTCGTGCCGAGTGGTCACCACCAAGTACGGAAAGGTCTTGTCGTCGACCATCATCCGGTTGAATTTGGGCTTCAGGTCCTTGATGAGACGGGCTTCCATCAGGAGCGCTTCCCACTCGCCTTCGCAGGGAATCGTGTCAAAATCCGCGATGAGCGCGAGCATCGGCTCCTTGCGTGGGCCATGGTCGGCACTGGCCACGAAGTACGCGGAAACTCGTTCCGGCAAGCACCCCGCCTTGCCGACGTACAAGATCACCCCGTCAGCATCCTTCAAGAGATAGACACCCGCGACGCCTGGAAGCGCACGGGCCTTCGCCAACAGGGACTCGGGAGGGTTGGCGGACATTGTTGCAATCGTATGAACCGTGGGGCGTTTCCCTGCTAGAATCGCCAGTCAGTCATCACACGTCACCACCAACCAATGGAGTCCTCGAACATGAAGCGTTTCGCACTCGTCACCGGAAGCACTCTCCTCCTCGCCCTCGCCGCCTGCACCACCCAGACCAGCACGACCGCCCCCGGCGCCGTCGGCAGCTCGTCCTGCTGCAAGGAAAACAAGGCCGCCACCTGCGACGCCGCCGCCAAGGCCGCTTGCACGAAGGCTGAAGTCAAGACCGATGCCGCTGCTCCCGCCCCGGGTGCCGTCAGCGGCGCCAAGAAGACCGGCTGCGGCTCGTCCTGCCCCATGTCAGGCATGTCGGGCAAGTCGAACGGCTGATCGCCCAGTCGAGTCTCGAATCAACGAGGACGTCTCGCCCCGCCAGATTTCTGGCGGGGCTTTTTTTGGATGCTGGGTTTGATTGTTGGAGTTGGTGAGGTCAGTCGAGATCGCGCGCCATTGAAACAGAGGGTCCGTCGATAGGATCACGCAGCGTGAGCCACTCCCACTTCCTGCGAGGCGGACGGATCATCGACCCTGACCGCGGCATGGATGCCACGGGGGACGTGCTCATCGTCGGGGAGACCATCGCAGCAATCTCGACGCGCCGCGGCGCCCTCTCGCCTCCCGAGGGCGCAGTCACGATCGACTGCGAGGGGATGATCGTGACTCCGGGACTCGTCGATCCGCACGTGCATCTGCGCGAGCCAGGTGGCGAGTCCAAGGAGACGATCGCGTCGGGCGCAGCGGCCGCCATCCTCGGCGGCTTCACGACGCTGTGCTGCATGCCGAACACGAATCCGCCGATCGACCTTCCGAGCACCGTCGAGTTCGTCCTGCAGCGAGCCCGCGCCGCTTCCGGCGCCCGGGTCTTTCCGTCGGGTGCGGCGACCGTGGGCCGCAGGGGCGAGCAACTCGCACCGATGGGGGCGATGGCCAAGGCGGGCGCGGTCGCGTTCACCGACGACGGTGACTGCGTGGCGAGCGCCGGAATGATGGGAAAAGTGCTCGCGGTCTGCGCCTCGCTCGACAAGGCGTTCATGCAGCACTGCCAGGACCCGACGCTCACGGAAGGCGGGGTCATGAACGCTGGCGTCGTCAGCGCGCGACTCGGCCTCGGAGGATGGCCCAGCGTCGCGGAGGAAGTGATCATCGAGCGCGACGTGCGGCTCAATCGGATTCATCAGTGCCGCTACCACGCGCAGCATCTCTCGGCAGGCGGCAGCGTCGAGATCATCCGGCGCGCGCGCGGGACGGGGCAACCGGTTTCCGCCGAGGCATCTCCCCATCATCTGCTCCTCACGGACGATGCGTGCGGCACCTACGACCCGGTGATGAAGGTGAATCCCCCGCTGCGCACGGATGCCGACATCCGGGCGATTATCGAGGGGATTGTCGATGGGACCATCACGGTCCTCGCAACCGACCATGCGCCGCACACGGCATCGGAAAAGTCCCGCGACTTCTCCGAGGCGCCGTTCGGGATGATCGGTATCGAATGCGCTCTCCCCCTCTACATGAAGGCGCTCCTTGACTCGGGAGCCATCGAGTGGCCGCGGCTCGTTGCGCTCTTGACCCTTGAACCGGCGCGGCTCCTCGGCCTCGCCGAACGGGGAATCGGACGGCTCTTTGAGAGCGGCCCCGCGGATGTGACGGTCATCGACCCGAATCATCGTTGGACGATCGATGCGCAGGCGATGCGCTCCAAGAGCCGCAACTGCCCGTTCCACGGCTGGCAAGTGCGCGGTCGGGCGCGCGAGGTGTTCGTGGCCGGTTCGAGGCTGCTGTCTGCAGGAGCACCCGCCGGAGCGCCGCAGACATCGACCCACGCGACCCATGCCAACTGAGGGACGCTCAACTCTCACGTCTCTGACTTCGACCACTCGAGCAGGTCAGTTTTGTGATCATGTGAATCCCGTCTGGGGCAAGGCTCTGCGCCTCATCGGATTCGACAAGACCTATGTCCGGGCACTGGGATCCTCGCTCTGGGACGACGAGGGTCGTGAGTATCTCGATCTCATCGGCGGATACGCAACGACCAATGTGGGGCGCAATCACCCGGTGGTGCGGGAGGCGCTCACAGAATTCCTCGCCAGCGAAGCCCCCTCGATGGTGCAGTTCGAGCGATCCGCGCTGGCGGGTGAGGTGGCCAAGGGGCTCACCGGTCGTGTGGGGCGCGGGCTCGGCAAGGTGTTCTTCACGAACTCAGGGACAGAAGGAGTCGAGGCGTGCCTGAAGTTCGCGCGGTGCACGACGAAGCGCCCAGCATTCGTCGCCGCCCGGGGTGGATTCCACGGCCTCTCGACGGGAGCGCTCTCCCTCAACGGCTGCGAGAGTTTCCGCGAGGGATTCGGCCCGTTCCCAGAGACTTCACGCTTTGTCCCCTTCAACGATCTCCCGGCGCTCGAACGCGAACTCTCCTCCGGCGATGTCGCGGCGTTTGTCCTCGAACCCATCCAGGGAAAGGGAGTGAACCTCCCTGCGCCGGGATATCTCGCCGAGGCCTCTCGTGTCTGCCGCCGCCACGGCACGCTCTTCGTCGTCGATGAGGTCCAGACCGGCATCGGGCGAACAGGGTCATTCTTGGCGATCGATCAGGAGGGAGAGGTCGAACCGGACATGGTCGTCCTCAGCAAGGGGCTCTCCGGGGGATACGTGCCCGTCGGCGCGGTGCTCCTCAGCGACCGTGTGTTCCGCGCAGTCTTCTCGAGGCTCGACCGGGCGATCGTTCACTCGTCGACCTTTCACGTGGGAGGACTCGCCATGGTGGCGGCGCTGGCGACTCTCCGCGTCTTCGACGAGGAGCGGTTGGCCGAGAATGCGAAGCGCATCGGGGGGCACTTGCGCGAGGGGCTCGAGAGATTGCAAGAGCGAATGGAGTTCATCCGCGAGATCCGCCAGCGCGGGCTCATGATCGGAATCGAGTTCGGTCAGCCAAAGAGCCTGACCCTGAAGGCGGCGTGGGCAATGACACACGCGCTCGACGACAACCTCTTCACGCAAGCGATCACCATTCCGCTGATGGAGGACCATCGGATCCTGACGCAGACCGCCGGGCACGGGCTTGATGTCCTGAAGCTCACTCCATCCCTCGCGCTGACCGTCGCGGAAGCCGATCGGTTCCTGAAGGCGTTCGAGGCGGTCCTCCAACCGCTCCACCGCTTCCCCGGGCCCGGCTGGGACTTGCTGAAGCGGCTCGCCGCCAACGCCATCCGGCGAGACGCCCCCACCACCAGCACGACTGCGCCGCCATGCCCCCCGAAAGCCAACGAGCCGGGGTACACCTCGCTCGATGGCTGAACGCGAGCGCGACTCTCAGCAGGAATTGAAGACGGCGCATCCGCTCCTCATGCGGTACGCGCGCGTCCTCGCCGCGCACCCCGCGAGGATCGTCGCATCGTCGGTCCTGTGCGCGGCGGTCATGGCGTGGGTCGCCATCGGCTGGCTGTCCCTCGACGCGAACACCGACTCGCTCATCCGGTCGGATCGGCCGTTCATGGTCGACTACCGCGCGTTCCTCAAGGAATTCGGAGATCTTGAGTACGTCTATGTGGCCGTGGACGGGCACGGCGATTCGTCGGCGGCACGGCAGGCGGTCGACGATCTCGTCCCGCGCCTGCGCGCCATCGAGTCGTTGGAGGAGATCCACGCGACGGTCTCTGCGCAGGAACAGTGGCGGATGGCCCCCCGTGCGATGTCGGATCGGGAGCTCGACGCACTCGTGGGAGCGGCGGCCGCATTCCCAGCACTCGGCGCCGGGTCGGCCGCACCGGTTGCCGCCGAGGCCGAGGCGATGCTCCGGACGCTTGGAGAGGAAGGACTTGCGCTGTCCGCTGAACAGCGACGCGCGCTCGGCGGAGGTGCGCTCCTGCTCGTCGACACGCTCACCGGGCAGGGCGACGCGGCGATGCTGGGGGCGGCGCGGCAGCCTGAGTATCTCGTGTCGCCGAGCGGACGGATGCTCTTCGTCGAGATTCTCCCGCGCAAAGAGTTTGCGGCACTCGAGACGATCGAGGGGTCGCTCGCCGAGATCAGGCGTGCCATCGACGAGACTGCCCGACTCTACGGGTCAGTCGAGATCGGCCTGACAGGAAAGCCTGTCCTGCAGGCGGACGAACTTGCGACCACCAATCTCGACATGACCAGGGGAACGGTCATTGCCGCGGTGCTCATCGCGCTCCTCACCATGTGGTTGCTGCGAACTGCGATCCCTGCGCTCCTCGCGACGCTCGTGCTCGCGCTCGCCTTCGCCGACACCTATGGCGCAGCCGCACTCCTTGTGGGACGGCTCAACTTGCTCAGTCTCGTGTTCATGCTGGTCCTCGTGAGTGCGGGGATCGACTACGGCATCCACTTCGTTGCGCGGGTCACGGAGTTCAAGGAGCGGATGGATGCGGAGACCGCCGTTGCGAGGGCGATCGCCACCAACACGATTCCGATCTGGACGGGGGCGCTCACGAGCGCCATTGTGTTCTTCACCGCATTACTCACGGATTTCGGAGGGTTGGAGGAACTTGGGGTGATCGCGGGAACGGGACTCATCCTGTGCGCGCTGGCAATGACGACGACGCTTCCCGCAGCCACGCTGCTGGTGGACCGCTTCCGCGACCGACGCGGAAGCCGCCAGGCCCCTGGGGTGGCGGCGCGGCGGCCCATCCGATGGACCGGCTGGGTCGCTGCGATTCGGCCGGGTTGGATGCTCATTGCCTGCCTCGGTGGGCTCGTGCTCTTCGCCGCATGCATTCCATCCCTGCGCTACGAGAGCAATCTCCTGCGACTTCAGGCGGCCTCCCTCCCTTCAGTCGCGTGGGAGCATCGCGTCCTTGCGGACTCGGCGAGCACGTCGTGGTTCGCGGGAGTCATCGCGCGCTCCGAGGAAGAGATTGGGGAGATCGCCGGGCGCGCCAGCACCGAGCAGACGATCGAGTCGGTTCGCAGCGTCCTCGACATCGTCAAGGAGGACACCCCCGAGCGCGTGGCCTTGCGGAAGGCGCTTGCTGACTCCCTCGCGATCGCCTCGCATGGCCGCGCGACTGAGCCCGCAGCACAACAACCGCTGGAGTCCCAGACGTTCGATCGGATCGCTTCCTCGCTCCGCAGCCTCGTCGCCCTTGGAGGGTTCGCTGCATCTCCCGAGGAGCTCGCGCCACTCAGGAAGTCAGCGGCTGGCGCCGAGGAGTTGGCTTCCGCGCTGCGCGACCCCGGACGCGCAGCGGCTGCGATGTCGGCAGCCCAGTCACGCGTCGCGACCGCACGCGATGCACTGCCTGCCATCGGCGATGGAGCACGGTCGGGACTCCGCGAGAGCCTTCCCGCTGCGCTCCGCGCTCGGCTTGTCTCCCCTTCCGGAGGTCTTCTGGTTTCGCTCATCCCGCGCGACGACCTGTGGGAGTTCGATCCGCTCACAGAGTTCGTCGCAGCGATCCGGAGAGTCTCCCCCCATGCCACGGGCGTTCCGATCACGGTCTACGAGTCGCTCCTCGACATGCGGAGCGCATTTCTCCTCATGTCCACGCTGTCGCTTGTGGCGATCGCGGTCATCGTCTACCTCGACTTTCGCTCGGTGCTCGCGACGCTGACCTGCATCGTCACGCTCCTCGTCGCGATGGCGTGGACGCTGGGGGCGCTGTCCGTCCTCGGGATCTCCCTCAATCTCGCGAACTTTTTCGGCATCCCGATGCTGTTGGGATTCGGAATCGACTCGAGCGTGCACCTCATGCACCGGGCACGCGAGACGGGCGATCCGAGGTCGCTCGGGTGGACCACGCGGGCGGTCGTCGTCAGCGCGGCCACGACCATCATCGGTTTCGGCACGCTGCTCTTCGCCGCACACCGGGGACTGCAGAGCCTTGGATGGCTGATCGTGATCGGATCCGTGGCAACGATCGGATCGAGTGTCGTCCTTCTACCGGCTCTCCTCCACCGTCATCCAAGACTCATGGGACTCAGGCGGCTCCCCACGGAGTGAGCCGCGTCACTCAGGGTGCGCTGCGAACCGTCTCGGGGGCGACTTTGTAGCCGAGTTTCGTGATCGCACCCTCGACCGCTTGGCTTCGTGAGGGGCCATCGACGACGATCACAGCGCGGTGCTTCTCAAGAGAGACCTCCACGCTTTGCACGCCTGGGACTTCCTTCACCTCGGCCGTGATCGCCGCGACGCACCCGTCACAGTGCATTCCCTCCACATTGAAGGCGAGCGTCACTTGATCGTCGCGCGGACTCCCGCAGGCGACGAGTGCCGCGACGAACATCAGCGACAGCATCCCTCTCATGGGGTCAACCCCTTGATCGCCTCGATGGCCGCCTCAATCTGTGCGCGCGCTTCGGGCAACGCGACCTTCACGCGTGCCCCGGCGGCAAGGGCATGTCCCCCACCACCGAACTGCGCCGCGAAATCGCTCACATTCACCCACGGGCGGCCGTCCGTCCGGGGCTTGCTGCGGAAACTCACCTTGGTGATCCCCGGCTGCGACTCGGTCATCAGCGCACTCATGGCGATCACGCCGACTTCGAGCGGAATGTTCACGACACCAGTTGCATCGTCGCTCGTCGCCTTCGTCGCGAGGAAGTCTGCATGGGAGAGCGCCATCGTTGCGACGCGCCCCCCGCACAAACTTCGCAGCGAGGCGAGTGCGGTTGCCGTCGCGGCCAGTCGCGCCGGGCGGGCATTCTCCTCAAGGGACTGATAGAGCGCGATGCGGTCGACACCCGCCTCGAGGAGTCGGCTGGCGAGGGCGAAGACCGCCGCATCCGCGCTCTGGAACCGAAACCAACCGGTGTCCGTCGCGAGTCCGACGAAGAGGGCTTCGGCAATCGTGCGAGTTCCGTTCGGAGCCGTCCGCCGCAGATCGACTCCGAGTTCATCGATCAGGCGGGCGATGATCTGCGTCGTGGCGGCGGCGGAGGTGTCGACCACGCGATCAGGTGCCACCGCATCGCCGCGCGCGTGGTGATCGATGCCGACGACGCGCGCGCTCAGTTGCCGGACGATCCCGTCGAGAGGCTCGAGTTGGCTGAAGGCGCCCGTGTCCACGACGACGATGACGTCCGTCGCGGGATCAAGCGGCGCCGCCGTGTCGAGGCGCGCCTCTCCGGCGTCCGCGAGCGCGAGAATGTTCGGATCGACCGCCCCCGTGAAGACTGCGTCAACGCGCTTTCCAAGCACTCTGAGGGCGCGCGCGAGTGCGAGAATCGACCCGGCCGCGTCGCCGTCGGGGCGGGAGTGGCTGAGGATCGCCACAGTGTTCGCGCCTCTCAGGCGCGCGGCGATGGCGGCAATGTCACAGGTCGAGGCATAGGCGGTCATGCAGGCACCCTATCGCAGTCCCTCTGGATCTGCTCGACGAGGCGATCGACTGAGTCGAAGGTCATCATCTCTCGCAGCCACTTGGTGAAGTCGATCGCGAGGACTTGACCGTAGAGGTCGGCGTCGCTCGGGAGTCCGAGCACATGGACTTCGAGGGTGCGGCGGCCACCGCTGAACATGGGATTCGTGCCAATGCTCGCCGCGCCCGGCCACGCGCTGCCGTCGGCCGACACCGCCCGCACCGCGTAGACGCCGTCGGCAGGCAAAAGCGCGCCGCGCACATCGATGTTGGCGGTCGGGAAGCCGAGGGTCCGTCCCCGTCGCGCCCCTTCGACGACCACCCCCGAGACGCGATGGGATCGACCGAGCATCCGCGCGGCATCGGCCACCCGTCCGACCGAGAGGAGCCAGCGGACCGTCGAACTCCGAACCGCCACGCAATGTCCGTCGGAGAGCACCGCCTCCACGTCTTCGACGACGATGGTGCGAAATCCGAGTGCGCTCCCGATTCGCTCAAGTGCGGCAACGTCTCCGGCGCGACCCTTGCCAAAACGGAAGTCTCGTCCTTCGACGATGGCCTCGAACTTGAGGCGCTCATGCAGTGACTTCACGAACGACTCCGGCTCGAGCGAGAGCAGTTCCGCCGTTGTGTGCAGCATCTCGACGCGG
The DNA here is from genome assembly GCA_947441435.1 of Planctomycetaceae bacterium. Lineage (GTDB taxonomy): Bacteria > Planctomycetota > Phycisphaerae > Phycisphaerales > SM1A02 > F1-60-MAGs104. The sequence goes on along the minus strand of CANETX010000001.1, from coordinate 27,768 downwards.
GTTGCCCCGGCCGCGCCGAGGAGGAGCGCGCGCTCGTCGAGAGTCGTCAGAGACTCCGGGGCGATCCCCCGGACGAGACCCGCGGGGTGCGTATCGAAGGAGAGGGCGACGACTTCCCCCCCGTGGGCGGCCTGGCTAGCCACCCGCACGAGCGCCTGATGTCCGATATGGACGCCGTCGAAGTTTCCGATCGTCACGATGGGCATGTTTGGGGCGTTCGCATGATCGGCACGCGAGCGGGTAGTTTTACGGGATGGGTTCCGTTCGATCAACACAGGTGGGTGCGCCTCGGGCCGACGCAAGCGAGCTGCTCAATGAGCTCGCGGCGGAATTCCGCGCCACCGCTGCCAGCGTCGTCCCGTGGTTCCTCGACAACATGCCGCCGATGTATTTCCAGGACACGGCTCTGGAGGATCAGCGTGCGCACCTGCGCTCCATCCTCGCGGCGCGGACATCCGGACGCCCCCTCGATGTCGTGATCAAGGGGACCGACGGCCAGTCGATCACCGCCATCCGCGCGGGCAACCGCGCGGGGGTTCTCGCAGAGATCGTCTCGACGCTTCCCTTGGATGCCTCGCTGCGATCGGCGAAGATCCACACGTCGCGCGACGGATCGCTCGTCATCGACACGTTCGAGTTCGGAGAACGAGAGCCCTTCGACCCGCGCAACGCGAGCCAAGCCGCAAAGGTCGAAGAAGCGATCGACTACGCCGGCAGCCACGCGCCGAGCCTCGATCCCGCCGCACTGCGGCGATACTTCGACGGGTGCTCGGCCTCGTATGTCACGACGCTGACTCCGTTGCGGCTTTGCCGCCACTTCGCGCAGTTCCAAAAGGTGTCGGGGACGGACGCAGCGGATGTCGATCTCGAAAGCGAGACCGATCCGTCGACGAGCCGGATCACCATCGCCGTTTCCAACGCCCGGACCCGCACGATGCTCGAGCGCGCCGCGCGGGTGCTGACCCGCCACGGAGTCAGCATCGTGCGCGCCCACCTCGATCTTGTTGCGGACCCCCCGCATGGATCGGTGACTTTCCTCGCCTTCGTGATCCAGTGGGTCGATCAGACGGCACTCTCGCCCAACGACCCGCGCTGGCCGCCGGTGCGCCACGAACTCGAACGAATCAAGTGGCTCGACTTCCGCGTGATGGACGTCCTCGCCCGCCAACCGGATCTGACGCTCGCGCAGTCCGAGGCCCTGCTTGCGTTCGCCGACCTGACTCGGGCGATGCTCGTGCCGATCAGCCCGCTGGCGTTCAGCCGCGACCGAGTGGTCGGCGCGCTTCTGGCGCGTCCGGCGATCACCAAGGGCGCCATCGACCTCTTCAGCGGTCGCTTCGATCCCGCCGGACCCCTCTCCGATGTCGCCTTCGCAGCCGGACTCGAAGCCCTGCGCACACAGATCACGCACCTGAACGAGACGGATGACGTGACGACCATCTTTCACTCGCTGCTCAAGGCGATTGCCGGCGTCCGGAGGACGAACTATTTCGTCCCGCGCCGCTTCTCCCTCGCGCTGCGCCTCGACCCCTCCCTGCTCACAGGCCCAACACGTCCGGAGACTCCCTTCGGACTCTTCTTCGTCCACGGCCGCGGGTTCCACGGATTCCACGTGCGATTCAAGGAGATCGCCCGCGGAGGACTGCGCGTCGTCAAGCCCCAGTCGGCGGCGCTGTACGAGCGCGAGTCGGAGCGGCTCTACGACGAGGCGTATGGCCTCGCGTTCGCACAGCAGCTGAAGAACAAGGACATCCCCGAAGGCGGCGCGAAGGCGGCCATCATCCTCGAGCCACCTGCGGAGACGAACCGCTCGGTGAAGGCCTTCGTAGACGGTCTCCTCGACCTCATCACCCCGGAGGGCTCGACCATGGATCGCGTGGTCGATCGACTCGGGTTCCGCGAGTTCATCTTCCTCGGACCTGACGAGAACATCACGCCGGAGCACATCGAGTGGATCGTCCATCGGGCGGCCGTGCGCGGCTACCCGCTCGCCAACGCCTTCATGAGTTCGAAGCCCGACGGCGGAATCAATCACAAGGAGTATGGCGTCACCAGCGAGGGAGTCGCAGTCTTCCTGGGCATCGCTCTCGCGGCGCAGGGGATCGATCCGACGAAGCGTCCCTTCACGGTCAAGATCACGGGCGGACCCGACGGCGATGTCGCCGGGAACATGATGTGCATCCTCGACCGCGACTACGGAGCGAATGCCCGCATCGTCGGCGTTGCCGATGGCAGCGGAATCGCCGAGGACCCCGAGGGACTCGACCATGCCGAACTCAAGCGGCTCTTCCACGCGGGTCTTCCCATCGCCCGATTCGACAGCGCACATCTCTCGGCACCCGGGCGAATCGTCGCCGCCGATCACCCCGAGGGAGTCCTCCTGCGCAACACCCTCCACAACCGGGTGATCGCCGATGCATTCATTCCCGGAGGAGGCCGCCCTGCGACCATCAACGCCCGCAACTGGCGGGAGTACCTCACCGCCGACGGGAAGCCGTCGAGTCCACTGATCGTCGAAGGAGCAAACCTCTTCCTGACACCGGAGGCACGCGAGGAACTGTCCAAGGTGGGGACCCTCATCATCAAGGACTCAAGCGCCAATAAGTGCGGGGTGATGTGCTCGAGTTTCGAGATCGTGTCGAGCATGCTCTTGAACGAGGCGGAGTTCCTCAAGATCAAGAAGACTTTCGTTGCTCAAGTCCTCGAAAAACTGCGCAGGGCCGCGCGGGACGAAGCGATCGTGCTCCTTGGCGAAGGGCGGCGCCACCCCTCCGTCTCGCTCCCCGAACTCTCGACGCGCCTCTCGCGCGCCATCAACTCCGCCGCGGATGCGATCCAACCCGCGGTCGCTGGATGGAGAACTCAGGAGTCGCGACTCTTCCGTGAAGTGATCCTCGAGCATGTCCCGCGTGAACTCTCGAGCACCGTTGGCGAACGGCTCTTCAGCGAGTTGCCGGGTGCCTACCTCGAGTGGGTGGTCGCCAAGAGCGTTGCCAGCCGAATCGTCTATCGCGAGGGGATCGACTTCTTCGCGGCGATGGAGTCTGCCGCGGTCGCTGCCATCGCCCTCAACTACCTCCAGAAGGATCGGGAACTTCGCGAGCTAATCGGAGAGGTGCGTGGGAGCACGCTCGCGCACGGCGAGCGGATCGCGACCCTGCTCGAGCGCTCCGGCACACGGGCTGCGCTCTTGGAGATCGACGAGTGACCACGCTCACCCGGATTCTCGCGGTGGCTGCGGCCGTTGTGCATTACGCGACACCGGCGCCAGCGGCGCAAGTCCCCGCACCCACGCGCGGCGATGCGCCCGTCGAACGCGCGATCGGTTCCACGATCGAATCCGTAGTCCTCTATCAGGGACGCGCCGCCATCACACGCGTCGGGACGACGGATCTCACACCGGGATTCTGGAAGTTGCGCTTCGATGGACTTCCCGGCTCCATCGAGGCTGAGACGCTTGAAGCGAAGGCGAGCGCGGGGGCGATCCTTTCGGTCGACTACACGCGGCGCGAGGTTCCCGAGGGAAGTTCTTCTCCCGAAGCGCTCGCGCTCGATGGGGAGATTCGCACCGCGCGGCTCGGCATCGCAGCAACGGAGGCCACTATTGCCGGACTCGTCGCCGACGGGAAGTTCGTGGAGGCAGTCGGGATTCGCGCCAGCACCGACGCCGCCGCCGCGGGTGGCACCGCGAAACTCGATTTGGCGGCGGTCGACGCGCAGATGTTGTGGATCGCGACCCAGCGACGGCGGCTGCAGGGAGAGTTGGCGTCGGCGCAAGCGCAACTCACCGCGCAGCAGCAAGCCGCCGAGACCCTCGTCAGCAAGCGCACGGCCCTCGGTGCCACCTCGGGTTCCATGCAGTCGGCGGAGGTGCTCTTGGCGCTCACCGAGCCGGAGACGGTCACGGTTCGCCTCTCCTATCTCGTGACCGGAGCACGTTGGGAACCGGTCTACTCGATGCGCGCCTCACCCGAGCAAGGGATGCTCAATGTCGAAATCGATGCGATGGTCGTGCAGGGTTCTGGAGAGCCGTGGGAGGGCGTTCGCCTCTCGCTTTCGACGGCGCGACCTTCGCGCGCAGCGCGGCCTCCTGAGGTTCGCCCTTGGTTCGTCGATGTCGTCGACACTCGACGTCCTTCACCGGCAGAGAAGATGCCCAGCGGAATGGCGACGGGATTCGCAGTACGCGAGGAGTCGCGCGCGCGTGAGGCGGACAAGGCTGGAGAGCCGATCGACCGAGCAGCCGCGCTCGGCGAAACCCTCTCCAGAGAAGCCGTGATCGCTGGATCGGGCCCAAGCGTGACGTACACGATCGCCCTCCCCTTCGATGCCCCCAGCGACAACCAGACATTCCGCCGAGCGCGCATCGCCGCATTCACGGCCCCGACGCGGTTCGTCTATCAGGCGCAGCCTGCCGTGACCGAGGGTGCTTTCCTTCGAGGTTCCCTCGCCAACACCAGCGCGTTCCAGATGCTGCCTGGAAAGGCGTCTGTCTTCGTGAATGCCGACTACGTCGGAGCGATGCCCTTCGACGGTGCGGCTCCCAAGGAGTCCTTCGATGTCTACTTCGGAGCCGATCCCGCTGTGACCGTCACCCGCGAACTGATCAAGCGCGAGGACAAGGCCTCGGGCCTCTTCGGCGGCGGGCTCGACTCCGAGTCGAACTACCGCGTCCTTGTCGGCAATGCGACGGGACGTGAGATCCGCCTCGAGCTCCTCGATTTCCGACCGGTCAGCCGCAGCAGCAAGGTAGAAGTGGCACTTTCCGGGCTCGCTTCACCGCTCTCCGACGACCCCGAGTACCTCGCCCGCGATCAGGCCAAGGGCATTCTGCGGTGGGACCTCCGCGTTCCCCCGACGGCGCCATCGAGCGATGGCCTCCCCATCACGTGGACGGTGACGGTGAGCCGATCGAAGGATGTCGAGGTCACTCCCCTGCCCGATCGATGATCAAGTCCACCACGGTGTGGCGGCTGGCTCGGAGATGATCGCTTCCTTGAGGAACGAGACCGCCCGGCGGAATCCTTCATCGACGCTCAGCAGGGCGTCCTCATGCTCGATCGAGAGGACGTGGTCGTAGCCGTACCGACGCAGCATCGAGATGAACGGCTTCCAGAACTCGTGGCCGTGGCCGTCGCCGCAGGTTCGGAAACTCCAGGCGCGTTCGTTGAGTTGGCCGTACGGGCGCGCGTCGAGGTAGCCATTGCGCGGCCCTTCCCTGCGGTCGAGTTCCGTGTCCTTCGCGTGCACATGGAACAGGAGCCCGGCCTCGCCGAGCATCTGCGCGGAGAGCACTGGATCGATTCCCTGCCAGAAGAAGTGCGAGGGATCGAGGTTCGCCCCGAGGCGCGTCGTGCCGCGGAGTCCCGACGCCTTCGTGGCGCGCTCGGAGAGCCGAACGATCGTGTCCGGGTTGTAGACGCAGAATCCAGGATGTGCTTCCCATGCGGTGCGCACACCGTGGTCAGCGCACAGGCGAGCCTGCTTCGCCCAGTAGGGCACAAGGACACTCTCCCACTGGTATGCAAGGGTGGCGGAGAAGTCCCCGGGCCACGGGCAGGTCACCCAGTTGGGAGTGCGGTCGGCCTTTGATCCACCCGGGCAACCTGAGAATGTGATCACCATGTCCGTGCCGAGCTTCGGCGCGAGTTTCACCGCAGTCAGGTAGGCGTCATGATGGGCCGTCGAGATCTTCTTGTCCGGATGGACGGGATTGCCGTGACACGAAATGGCAGAGAGTTCGAGTCCATGATCCTTGAGGAGATCGCGGACCCGCTCTTGCTCGCGCGGCTGCGCAAGCACCTTCTTGGGCTCGAAGAATGGCTTCCCGGGATAGGCCCCGACGGGAAGCTCGATCGCGGTGAGCCCATGTTCGGCACAGACTCGCACCGTTTCTTCGAGGGACCGTCCGCTGAAGAGTGCCGCCATCACGCCGAGTTTCATCGTGTCGCGATCGTACCGAGTGGATTATCCTTGCTCGGCTCACGCGATGCTCCCACTGCTGGCCCCCATTCTCGCGGTCGTGATCGCGGCATCGATTGCAGCGCAGTCTCCCCCGGCCGCGCCCTCACCCGCTCCCGCCCCGGAACCTGCAGCGCCCTCGGCACCGGCTCCACCGCAGCGCGTCCACATCTATGTGGACCGCACCACCGAGGCATCGGGAACCGTGGTCAGCCAAGACGACGAGTCGATCGTCATCGAACGCGACGGCAAGACGACGACCTACCGCAAGGACTCAATCCTCGACATCATCGGGCTCTACGAGATCCCGACGCCTGTCGCGGGAGTGATCTACCGGCGCGATGGCTCCGGATTTCGTGCGGAGATCATTGCCGACGACTTCGACGAAGTTCGCTACCGAATCGGCAAGGTGCCCGGAGCCATCGCCCGCAAGGATGTCTACCGGATCGGCCTCAGCCGCCCATTCGAGGAGCGATACAAGGCCCTGCGCGAATCGGTCCATCCCGACGACTTCGTCCGCCGTTTGGCGCTCTGCGACTGGCTGGTGAGCGAAAAGGAATACGACGAGGCGCGGACGCTGCTGGTGGCACTTGTCGCGGACTCGAAGTTGCCCGAGGCGGTCGCCTTGCTCAAGAGGGTCGACGCGCAGTTGGCGCTGTTGAAGAGTCCCGCCAAGCGCCCCTCGGGATCCGAGGACGAAATCCCGCCGGATCTTCCGGACCATCACGGGCACCCCCTCCCGACTCGAGTTCTCACCAATGACGAAGTCAATCTCCTGAGGGTCTACGAGATCGACTTCGATCGTCCGCCGCGCGTCGAGGTCGCTGCGGGGGACACCAAGCAATTGATCGAGGAGTTCAGCGCGAATCCGCTTGTCCCGGGTGATGCCCAGAGCCGCGCCGCGCTCATGCAGGGAAGTCCGCTCGATGTCGTGCGACTGGCGTTCGGCCTCAAGGCCCGCGACTTCTATTCCAAGATCAAGGTGGTGAGCGAACCATGGACACTCGCCGAGTTCAGGCGGAAGGTGCATGACGGCTGGCTGATTCCCAATTGCGCCACGAGCCGCTGTCATGGCGGGCCGGACGCGGGGCTCTTCCTCTTCAACACCAACACTGCCGACGCGCGCGTGAGGTACACGAACCTCCTCACGCTGCTCCGGTTCCCGGCAGGAGATGTTCCTCTGATTTCGTTCGAGAATCCCGGCCAGTCGCTGCTCATCCAGCACGCACTTCCCATCGACGAGGCCTCGCACCCGCATCCGGCGGTGAAGGGTTGGCGACCCGTGCTGGGGACGAAGGTGCATCCCCAGAAACTTGCGGAGACAGAAGGGTGGATCCGCTCGCTGTATCAGCCTCGGCCGACCTATCCCATCGACTACACGCCGCCGGACCTGCGGACCCCTCAGCCGGGCACCCCTGCGGATGCCGACGAGCCGAGTCGGTGACCGGAAGTTCCCCTAGACTGCCCGGTCTCCCGAGATTCCTATGAGAATTGCCACCATTCTGTGCCTCCCCATCCTCGCCACCTTGACCCTTGCGTGCGAGGATCCCGCCGTCGCGCAGCGAAAGGACGCCGAGAAGAAACTCGCCGAGGCATCGGCGGGCATCGTTCGCGCCGCGCAGCAGGCAGGGGTTGACCGAGTCGCCGCCGCCGAAGACCTGCGGAGTGCAGCGGCGCGAGCGCAAGGGATCGCTGGGGCGACCGCGGCGCAACAGGAGACAGCATCTGCGCTCGTGGCAACGGCGCGCACACAGGCGGCGCTCCTGGAGCTTGGGCGGCTCAATCAGATCGAGAGCGCGAACCGGGCGAACCGATCGTTGGCACTCGGACTTCTGCGCGCAGCGGACGCGATGCATTCCCATGTCAGCGCCCACAACAAGCAGTTGGTGACGCCGGCGATCGGTGAATTCGCACCACTGAGCGCGGCGGCCCAAGGGGCGAGCCGCGATCTCGCTGAGTCCCAGCGTGAACTTGAGTCGCAGATCAGTGCGCTCAAGGAGGCGAACGGGTCCGCGATGGCCGAGGCAGAGTCGCGGCTTGCGGAGGCCGAAGAGACCCGTCAGCGCGGTCTTCAGGCTGGCCCGGGAGAGATCACGCTGATCGCTGAAGAGGCTGGACGGCAGCGCGACGGTGCGCGCGAACTCCAGACGCGCGCCGCGAGCGGAGAGGTCGACCTCGTCGAGCGTGAGTCCTCGCTTCGGCTGCACTCGAGCGATGCCGAGTCGGCGCGGCGCCATGCGGAGAGCATCGCGCGGGCGATCGCCGCGCTCGAAGCGCTCGCCGATCAGTATGACGCAGCCTCCATCGAAGGCGGCGCAGTCATTTCCAATCTTCGCGAGACGATCACCTCGCTCGTGACGATGACGGATCCGTCGAAGAACGAGGGGTGGACGTCTGGAGTCGAACGACTCACCGGCGACCTCGATGCCGCGGAGTCGGCCGCCGGCCAAGTCCCCGGAGCGGCCAAGACCAACGTGGCGGTTGCCAGAGCGCGAGCGCTCCTTGCGCAGAGCGAAGCGACCTTTCAGCACGCGCTCCTGCTTCATTACCTCGCATCGGGGGAGACGCTCTCCTCGACTGCGGCCGCTCTCGATTCCGAAGCGGGCAGTCTGCTCTCGAAGGCTCGAGAACAGGCCACTGCGGCCATTGATGGCTACACCGCCGTGAAAGAGGCCCTGAGCGCCTCAGTGGAGCCAAAGGAGGAAGTCGTTGCATTGGCGCTGACGATCGATCGAGCGATCGCGATGATCGGGACTCCTTCATTCGAGGCGCGAGAGCGGCGCGCAGCACCAGCCAAGGCGTCCAGCGCTGCAGAGTCCGTTGACACAACAGCGAGCGAGCCCGGGACTGGAGACGGTGGTGAGGTGCCGCTGCCTCCGTTTGCTTCTGCCCAGGACCTCGCGACGTACTTGACCCGTTCGGGGACTGCCCCCGAGGCACTCGTCCGCATCGACGAGGCGTTTTTCGCCAAGGGACCCGATGGCCAAGCGATGGAGGCGATGACCGTGGGCCTCGCCAAGGGGATGGCAGCCCTCCAACTCGCCATGAAGGCGAAGTTCGGATCCGCAAGCCTCGGTCCCGCCATGGATCAGATGGCCGCGCAAGCCAGCGGCAAGGCGGAGGTGTCGGATGCGACAGACTCCGAGGCGACCATCACCTTCGCCACTCCGATGAGTTCGATGTCCTACAAGGCTGTCAAGACCGACGACGGCTGGAAGGTCGACCTCGATGCCACCACCGAGGCGATGCCCGAAGCGGAGCGCTCCCAACTGACCGCTGCGACTGCGATGATGGGCCCGCTCGCCGGAGTCTTCGCCGACCTCGCCGCGAAGGTCGAGTCGGGAGAACTCAAGAGCGCACAAGAGGTGCAGTTCGCGATGATGAGGGGAATGCAGGGGGCGATGGCGCCCGGCGGCGGCTGATCCACGCCTGACTCAGGCCTGAATCCGTGCGAGCACCTCGTGCGCCGCGGCTTGAACATGCGCACTTTCCGTCGCTGAACCCGCGATCTTGCGAATCGAATCTCCAAGCGGATGGCTCGGCTCTTCCCTGAGCACGCGGAGCGAGCACCACACCGCATTGCGCCGCACCTGATCGGCCTTCACGCGATTGAGGGCGCTTGGACCGAAGGCGCTGCGCCGCTTCGCGTCATCCCACCCGAGGACTTCGAGAAGGTCGAACGCAGCGTTGCGTCCGTCATAGTCGGCGCCTCGCCCTGCCGACACGGAGCGGCGCGTCGGCTGGTTGTGCGGGCACACCTCTTGGCAGATGTCACAGCCGAGCAGCCACTGTCCCGCACGCGCGGCGACCTCGGGGTCGGGAGTGCCGCGCTCCTCGATCGTCACGCTGCTGAGGCATCGGCGCGAGTCGACACCCCAGGGCACGATCGCCTGTGTCGGGCAGGCGTCGATGCAGCGTGTGCAGCTGCCGCAGGGGTCGGCGCTCTCGCCCCACTCCTCGCTCGACTCGCCGAGCGTCGGCTCGACAAGTGCGGTGGTGACATACGCCGCCAACAGCACCCACGATCCAAGACCCGGAATGATGAGGAGCGTGTGCTTTCCGCAACGGCCAAGCCCGGCTCGTTCAGCATGCTCTCGTTCCATGAACGGTTCGATGTCGCAGCACACCTTCCCCCTGACCCCAGGCAGCGCCGACTCGAACTCGCGCTGCAACACGCGCAGCCGTCGCTTCATCCGCCGGTGGTAGTCGCGGCCGCGGGCGTAGCGCGCCACCCGTCCTATGCGCGTCGGCGCAATTCCGGAGGCCGCGTCCAGCACTTCGCGATCAGGATCGGGAGTGCCATCGTGATAGCGATCGGCCACTACGAGGATGCTCCGCGCCCCGGGGAACATCACGCGAACATCGAGCCGCGCCTCGACATTCTTCGCAAACCACTCCATCGGTCCGTGCGACCCTCGGTCGATCCACTGGCGAAGTTCGACTCCGCGTTCGCTCGGCAACGCCTCGCACACCCCTGCGGCGGCAAACCCGAGCGACTTCGCCCGCGCGATCGCCCACGCCGAGAGTTCGCGGCGCCGTTCAGGATCGTTAGGGCAAGTATCCGCGCCGCGCGCATCCATCGCTAGAGGCCCAAGAGCCGCGCGAGCGGTGCGGCCGGCACATCGCACGCCTTGAACTCGTTGCCAAGAAGTGCCGCAGCCGCCATGTCGCCGCTGCGCACCGCCCCCTCCATCGTCGCCGGCCAACCGGTCGCGCACCAGTCCCCCGCCAGAAACAAGTTTTCGATCCCGCCTCGGATGCCATCGCGGGATGCGGTCGGCCGAATCGCGTCGATCCCCGGAGTGCACGCGAAGGTCGCGCGCTTTTCCTTCACCGCCCGCGCCGCAGACGGGACGAGCCCACGTGTCCCAGGCAGCGCCCACGCGATGTCCTCCATCACGCGGCGGACGATTTCTGGTTCGTCCAAGTCCATCCATTCGTACGCCGCGCTCACGACGGCGTGGACATGATGGCGACCGTCCGAGTCGACCCCCTTGTCGAAGAGCCAGTGGGTTGCCCGACCCGGCAGCACGAGATGCGGCGTCGCGAGCACTGCCTGATCGAAGAAGAGATGGACGCCGAGGATCGGGCTGAATGCGACTTCACCGAGATGCGTGAGGCGAGTGTCCGCCGCGGTCATCGTCGCCGAGCAGAGTTTCGCGAGGCGATCAGGAGGAACCGCGCACACGACGCTCGAACAGTCGATCGATCCCTCATCAGTGACGACACCGGTCACACGGCGACCGTCGAAGTTGAGGCCGAGCACGCTCTCGCCGAGCCGTAGGGAGCCACCACCCGACTCCAGCATCTCGATCGCGGGGTCATAGAGTGCAATGAGCGGGACGGAGGCGAGGCCCATGACCGGGCTCCACGCATCCTGCAGGAACCCCTGCTGAAAGACGAGGAGCGCATGGAAGGCATCGACACTCGCCGACGGCAGGTTGCACGCGCTCGTGACGACGGGATCCCAGAATTTCTCGATGGCCTCGCGGGGTTGCTTCACCCCACTCAGAAAGTCGCTGAATGGCCGACCCCGCCATTGATGACGACCCTCGCGCCCCAGACGAATGATCTTCCACATCGCCTGTGCAACGGCGCGCTTCGCGCCGCCGGAGAGAAAACGCGCGCGCAGGAAACTGCCCGCGAAGTGCCCCGGCGACGGGCACCAACCCGGGGTGATCGCGTCGGGATCCCCCGGCGGGTTGGCCCAGTGGATGGTGGGATGCCACTGGATGAGGTGCGCCACACCCAATCGCTCGTAGAGGTCCAGCAAGTGCGTGCAGCACCCCATCACGACATGCTGGCAATTGTCGAGCGTCGCGCCGTCGCGCGGGTCGACGAAACTCGTTGCACGTCCCCCGAGTTTCCGGCGCGACTCGACGAGGACGACCTGAACATCTGCGGCCTGGAGTCGAAGGGCCGTCGCGATCCCGGCCAGCCCCCCTCCCACGACCACGACTGGCGGGATCACTGCTGCGAACCCAACAGTCGCGCGCGCAGCGCGATGGCGACCTTGCGGTGCAGTGGAAGCGAGACTCGTCGCCGCACCACTTGCTCGGGATCGGCAGCGATGCGCTCGAGGAGTCCCCGGTAAGTCTGCGTCAGCGCCCAGAGTGTCGGGCGGCATGAACGTTCGATCAGCCCTTCGAGCGGTGCGCTCGCCTCGTAGTGGCTGCGGGCCCGAGCGATCATCGCCTCTACGACCAGACGGGATCGGTCGGCGGGGTCCCATCGACAAAGGTCCTCGATCGTCACCCCCGCGCGCTCGAGCGCCTCACGCGGGAGATAGACGCGACCGACCCCGGCATCTTCGCGGATGTCTCGGACGATGTTGGTGAGCTGGAAGGCGATCCCGCGATCGATGGCGAGTTCGATCGCCCGCCGATCGGAGTACCCCCAGATGGCAATGCACACGCAGCCCACGGTGCTGGCGACTTGGCGGCAGTACTCGTCCAACTCAGTGAAGGTGCCCATCGTGCGCGGGCCGATGTCGCTGAGTTGGCCGTCGAGCATGCCGTGAAAGTCGTTGATGTCGAGCGGGTACGCACGCGCCACCGCTGCGAGCGCACGCCAGACGGGTCCGTCGCTCGCACTCCGGCCAGCGAGCGCCTCGACCGTATGTGCGCGGAATTCGTCGACCGCCTGACGAGCGGCGGAGCGATCGTGCGACGGTTCCTCACCCCACTCCGCGTCGACCAGGTCATCGGCGGCCCGCATCCAGGCGTAGATCGCGTACATCGCCGAACGCTTGGGTTCGGGGGTGAGACTGAGCCCCCAATAGAAATTGCCGGCGCGTGACCGAGTGATCTCGCGGCACGCCGAAACGGCTTCCCGCGTCGCCGCGTCACGAAGCAGATCGGCAGCAGGGTTCGCAAGGGTCACAGGGCCGCCCTCGACATTGGAACACTCGCCCACCTCGCACGTAGGAGCAAGAGCGCCTTCGCGACCACCGACAGCTTCGGTCGGCTGAGGCAAGTCTCATAGTTCCAGCGCTCGATCTCGCGAAGTGTGCGCGTGCCTCCCTCGACGAACAGCCAAAGCAGCGGCCGGTGCTGTGGGGCGACGCGGTCGAGCAGCACGTGCCCGCGGACGAACAGCGGCCACGTGCGCTCGACGACGGTGCGCGTCATCTCGCGCCACTGTCCCAGGAACTCTCGATCCGGTGCGTACCCCTGACGGACAGTCGCGAGGAATCGCTGCTCGAAGTCGGCGGTGGCCCACGCATCGCGCGGGATGTAGATCCGGTCACGCTCCAAGAGATCGCGCCGCGCATCCTGCCAATGGTTGGTCAACTGCAGCGCGGTGCAGATCGCGTCGCTCGCCACGCACGACTCGTCGTCGAGGGGCTCTCCGAGCAGCGCGAGCACCAACCGCCCCACCGGGTTCGCGCTCAAGGCGCAGTAGCCAAGCACGTCGTCAAATGTGTCGTAGCGCCCTTTGCGCTGGTCCATCTCGAAGGCGGAAATGAGATCGTCGAAGGGTGCCTGTACAAGGGATCGTCGCTGGATCGTCTCTCGCAGCGCCACGAACACCGGATGGCTTGCGTCCCCTTCGAAACATCGGTGCAGTTCGCGCCTCCACCACGCGAGCAACTCGGTCGCACGCTCCGTCGACCCCGCCTCATCCCCGAGATCGTCGGCGCATCGGCAGAACGCGTAGACGGCGGCAAAATCTCCGACGCGGTCCGCAGGTACGAAGCGACTCAGGACATGGAAATTCTCGCCGTGCGTTCGGGTCAGTCGGAGGCACCACGCGCGGGACTCCTCGGTGGTCGGCGCAGACTCGCAGCCGGGCCCGAAGCGATCGAGCCCCACCGTTCGATCTGCCTTCGTCACGTTCATGGAGTCGCAAGCGTACCGGGACTTCGTCGATGGCCCGCTATGATCAGCGGTCCGTGAAGATCGTCCTTGCCAATCCACGCGGCTTCTGTGCCGGGGTCTACATGGCGATCGATGTCGTCGATCAACTGCTCGACCTCTGCCCGGGAGAGTCGATCTATGTCTTCCACGAGATCGTCCACAACCGCCACGTCGTCGAGCGCTTTAAGGGACGCGGCGTGATGTTCGTCGAGTCGATCGCCGACGTGCCCGACCGGGCGATCGTCGTCTTCAGCGCCCACGGAGTGAGCCCGGCGATCCGTGCGGAGGCGAAGGCCAAGCACCTGGCCACCATCGACGCCACGTGTCCCCTCGTGACCAAGGTCCACGCCGAGGCGATCCGATACGCCCGCAAGGGATTCCAGATCCTTCTCGTGGGCCACCGCCACCATCAGGAAGTCGTCGGGACGCTCGGCGAAGCCCCCCACGCCATCCAGATCGTCGAGAGCCCGCGCGACATTCCTTCGCTCAGGATCACCAATCCCGACGCGCTCGTCTACCTCACGCAGACCACTCTCTCCCTCGACGATGCGACCATCGTGATCGACGCCCTCAAGAAGGCCTTCCCAAACATCAAGGACCCACCGGCGAGCGACATCTGCTACGCGACCACCAATCGGCAGATGGCCGTCCGCGCAATCGCGCCAACGTGCGACCTCGTGCTGGTCGTCGGCAGCGCCAACAGTTCCAACTCGGTCCGTCTGACGGAGATCTCGGCGAACGTGGGGACACCCGCTCGTCTCATCGACGACAAGAGCGAGATCGATCCCGCATGGTTCGAGGGGGTCAACACCCTCCTCGTGACCGCAGGGGCGAGCGCCCCGGAGGATCTCGTGCACGACCTCATCGAGACGCTCGTGCGCAAGTACGGCGCCGAGGTCGAGCAGCACGACATTCGCCAGGAAGATGTCGAGTTTGGTCTCCCCGGCACACTCAAGCAAATGATGCGCGAACGGGGGGTCGACCCAGCCGGACGACGGATCGTCCGAGGCGACGATGGCTCGCGACTTCACGAGTGGTTCGAGTCGCACGGGATCCCCTTCCGCCGCGTTGACATGACCCTTCGCGGTGCGGCCATCGCCAACTGACCATGGATGAAGGTGCCGAATCGCCTGCAGGCGGCGCGCCACCGCTTCGTGCGCACTTCTTCGATCTCGATCGGGAGGCCGTGGCGGCGTGGGCGGCCGAGCGGCACTTGCCGCGCCATCTCGTCGATCAGTTGCTCGACTGGGTCTACAAGAAGGGGGTCACGGATCCGGCGGCGATGACCAACTTGTCGAAAGCCCATCGGACACTGTTCGAAAGCGAGTTTGAGGTGCTGCGCGGGCGCACGATCGTCCACCAGTCAGCGACGGACGGCACGCAGAAGGTGCTGCTCTCGTGGAGGCCTGCGGCCCCCGAGTCAGGCGCGCTCCTTCCGCAACTGTCCGACACCGTCGCTCGCGGAAGCGAGACGGAGTCGGTGATGATCCCAAGCGAAGACCGCCGGACAGCCTGCGTCTCGAGCCAACTCGGATGCCCCGTGGGATGCACCTTCTGCGCCTCGGGGATTGGCGGGCTAGAAGGAAACCTGACTTCGGGGCAGATCGTCGAGCAGGTCTTCCGGCTCGGACGCCTTGAGGGGGTCGACCGCATCTCGCATGTCGTGTTCATGGGGATGGGGGAACCGCTGGCCAACTACGCCGCCGTCACCGATGCCATCCGCGTGCTCAATGCTCCGTGGGGTTTGGGCATCAGCGCGCGACGAATCACCGTGTCGACCGTCGGCCTCCCCGCCGCGATCCGCAAGTTCTGCGACTTCGAGCTTCCCGTCACGCTTGCGCTGAGTCTCCATGCTCCCAGCGATGCGCTCCGGCGGGAAATCATTCCGTGGGCGGAGTTCAGCACGATCGGAGAACTCCTCGACGCGTGCGACGAGTGGTTCCATCGCACCGGACGTGAGATCACCCTGGAATACATCCTCCTTGGAGGCGTGAACGACTCGCCGGCCCACGCCGAAGACCTCGCGACCCACGCGCTGCGCATCCACGCGAATGTCAATCTCATTCGCTACAACGAAGTTCGCGGGATCCCCTATTCCCGCCCCTCATCCGAGGATGTCCATGCCTTCCAGGAGACGCTGCGCGCTCGCGGCGTCAATGCCCACATCCGCGCGAGCCGCGGTCGCGACATCGCCGCGGCGTGCGGGCAACTGCGTCACGAACGATCAGCAGTCGTCCCCTGAGGGGATTGGGCAGGGGCGCCCTTGCGGGCGACGGGGGGCGGCCCGACCTCCGCTGCGATGTGCTCCACCGCATCGCCGTCAAGGGTTCGCAGTGTTCCATCCGACGCAAGGCTGTGGAGTTTGCGTGCGACCTCCATCCACGCTTCACGCGCTCCTGAATCGTGCGCGGCGCGCCCGAGCACCGACGCCATCGTCTCGCGCAGCGAACGCTGGGCTGGAGAGCCGCGCAACCCAGCGGGAATGAACGGCAGGGTCGCCCGCAGGATCCGGTCGGGCCAGTCGCTCGACCGAAATTCGACGACCCATCGCTTCGAGGCCAGTCGGATGTCGAGGCGATGGAGGTAGCGGCGGTGGATCTCGTCGCCTCGTGCCAGCCGAACCCCGAGCGTCGCCCGGATGCGGTGATTCTGATCCAAACTGGTTGTCAGCGCACCTACATACCACACGTCCCGAATCAGGAACGCCTCCGCCGCCGGCAAGATCGCGAGTCGAGCCAGCTCCAACCCCCGCGGGTCATCGCCCGATCCAATGAGCGCGCCGATGAGCTCCCCATACCGCATCGCGTACTCGAATCCTCCCCACATCTCGCAGCGGCGCATCGCCGTCGCGAAATCGCGCATCGCGACGCGGCCGTCGCGCGACTCGCCAAGCGGGCCGAGGCGCACGAGCGTCGACGCGATCGCTCCTCGCAGCCGCTGCCCGCGCTTGCGGTCCCTGCGGCCGCCGAGTTGGCGGTCCGCGCTCATGCGCCGCGCCAGCCGGGCGGCATCGGCGGCGGGATCGGTTCGCGCACCAGCCGTGGCTCCGGCGGCATCGCCCACATCGCTGCGTGCGCCGAGCATCCTCCCAAACTGCACTGCCTCGAAACTCCGCGCGTAGCCGTACGACTCGAGGCGACGGGCCCCCGCTTCGAGTGCCTCGATCGACACTGGGATGTAGCCGCGCTGGAAGGCGATCCCGACGAGGACGAGATCCATCGGTCGGTCGGTCAGGAAGCGACTGCGCACTTCTGACGCGAGATCGGCCACCACGCGACGATCGGCAAGCGTGGTCACCTCGACCGCCTCGGGCAACTGCGCTGCAGCGGCGTGAGTGAGGGGATCGATCTGATCTTCAAGCGGACCGGAATTGGCGACGATGGCGGTCACCGAAGGACTGGCGACGCGCAACTGCGGATCTGTCGCGATCGCGCGAATTGTCTCGACCGCATCGACGCCCAGTACGAGGTCCGCCTCGCCGTAGGGAATCTGGACAGTCACAGACGGAAACTCCGCTGCTGACCCCGGCGCGGCACTCGGGTCCACCGGTCCCTCGATGCGGGTGAACATCACCTGGGACCACGCGCGGCGGCCGGGTCCGATCGGCACACCGAGGTGCGTCCACTCCACACGAAACCCCATCGCGCGTCCCGCTTCCGCGAGCAGCTGCCCCGCAGCGCCGGGCACTTCGCCACGAATCCCCGCCAAGTGCGCTCGCCACAGCCCGCTCGACCCATGAAGCGGCTGAGGCGGGGCGATGGGGATGGGATCGCGCAGCGCATCGAGCGCCGCGGGCGGCCTGCTGCGCACAATCTCGACCTGCTCGTACAGGAGATCGACCTTGAGCGCCACGCCGCGTCCGCCGGGAATCCTGATTCGTTCAACTCTTGGTTCCGCGCGCAGTGGATCCGCTCCGCGCAGGAGTCCGCGCGCGACTTGGGTCGCAAGTCCCGGATCGCGAAGTTCGCAGGCGTTGTCGGCGGGAAGGATGAACCGTTGATGGCGCAGGAATCCGTCCCGATCGATCTGCTCCGCTGTCCGGTTCAGTTTCGAAAGGTCGAATCGCGCGGGAGGACCATCGCGGGCAATGATGATGGTCAAGAGCGACGCGGAGGCGGCAGCCACGAGAGCGTCATGGAGGGTCTTCTGATCGTTGAGGTCGACAGTAACGAAGGCAAGTCGCTGCTCGACTCCCGAACCGGCCTCGGCGCGCCCTAGTCGTTCACAGTCGATGGCACCCTCGGCCCCGAGGTCCGCCATGACCACGACTCGCGGGCGAGTCTCGCGCGCCACCTGATCCAGCAGCGCCATCGACTCCCGCTGGAAGCGGCTGCGGTCCCACACCTCGACCGTGCACAGAATGTCGCACGCCGGCGGAGCACCACGATCTCCCACGAGTCCGCGTGTTGGCGCACCAGGCACTTGTGAAGCCTCCACCGTTGCTGCGGCCTGCGCGATCGCGGTGCGGATTGCCTCTTCAGCCGCGGAAACTCCCAGCCCGTGCGAGCGCCGCGGAATGTCGAGCCCCTCGATCGCCGCCGGAATCCGCGCGAGCCGCTCCTCGACCTTGAGTCCCGGGCGCACCTCATGAAGGAGCCTGACCACGCGCCTCGTCAAGAGGCTCGTGCGCATTCCGTCGTTGATCCCGATTGGTTCGACATCACCGGCGGCTTCTGGCAACGCATCCCACCACACACGCGCGGGCGGGACATCCGGCTCGCGCATCGCCTGCGCGACGGCGACGATCCTCGGCGCGACCGAACCTGGCCGAGGCTCCACGACGATCACGTGATGGCATCGCGCAAGCAATCGGCCGACGACGGCTTCATCGAGTGGGTCCAGTGCGACGAGGCGAAGGAGCGGCACTCTCCCCGAGAGTCCGAGTTCGTCGAGCATGTGGCGCACGGCGATCGCCGCGGCACCGATCGCGAGGAACCCATATTGCTCGCGCTCGCCGGGATTGGGCAGGTGCTCGAGGCGATTGACTTCCAGTCGACGCACGATTTGCAGTGGGTCCGTGGCCTCGGCACCCTTGGGCACTCTCCGCCGTCGCAACCAAGCCGCATGATCCGTCATCGCGACCTGCCGATTGGGTGCAACCGGAAGCGTCGCTCCTGACCTGAGCAGCGAGACGTGGCAAATGATGGCGGCCGGGCGCCCCGATGCGCTCGAGAGGCGCATCGCGCCGTCGCATCCATCCCGTAGACCGCTGAGATCGCACGGCTCGAGGACTCGCAGCCCCGTCCGCCGCGCGACGCGACGGGGACAAGTGGTCGGCACGGCATAGGGGTTGTCTTCCAGAACCAGGCAGATCGCGCCGCCCTCGGTCAGCGGAGTCCGCGCCAGCGCAGCGAGCGCAAGGACGACCCCATCAAGCTCGTCGTTGGAGATCATGACTGCGGCTCTCCGACCGCGCGAGCCCTCCTGCGCCGCGAGTTCCACACCTCGGCTCGCATGAAGCACCTCGATGATCTCGACCCCGTTGCGGGCGAGAACCGCGCGATCCTCCGCGCGCTCCATGATCCCGAGGAGTCCGCCGAAGGCCGAACCCCGCACAACGAAGACCGCGTGCACGTCGAGGTCGGTCTCCAGAAAACCCTTGAGGAGCGCTTCCGCGGCAGTGCAGAGGGCGTGGCCGTCGACTCGCGCCAGCGGCGGCGTCCACACGACTCGCTCGCTGATCGTCGGGTGCGTCGCCACAGGCGAAGTCTATTGGCCTGCGCGCCTCGGACCGGGGACTCCCCGCCCACCGGACAGCAGTTCGTCGACGACGAAGGCAAGTGCATCGGCGTCATGGTCGGGGGCCCGACGCACGCTCGCCCTCGCAACATCGGCCTCGGCATTGGCCACCGCGAAGGACAGACCCGCTCCCTGCAGCATCCCGACATCATTGAGTCCGTCACCGACCGTCACCACCTCGGTTGGCGAGACTCCGAGTCGCGCGCACAGCCGCACGACCATCGACCACTTGTCGACGGAGGCGTCGAAGATCTCGAGGAGATGCGTCTCGATCCCCGCAGTGCCGAGCGCAACGAGCGCCGGCCAGTGCTTGATGGCGAGGCGCTCCCCCACTTCGCTGCGAATCGCCGCAGTGACATCGGCGAGCGCGGTGGCTGGGGCGACCGTGCCGACCCGCAAGACATTCGCCAGGGCCGCCTCCCGTCCGCCGTCGAATCCATCCAGCGTCAGTGCAGAGCGGGTCGAGAGTGGATGGACAGAGAACCACCAGCGGCTCGCATCATCGAGGGACGCATCCCCCACGAGGAGGTAGTCGAACCCCGCGCGATGGGGGTCCTTGAGGAGATGGGCGAGGTGGCCGTGCCGCAGGAGACTTTCAGTGCAATGGGCCACGAGATCGTGGGAAATGGGGATGCTGTCGCGGCACTCCCCCGAAGCCACATCGTGCAGCGCCGCCCCGCCTGCGGTGATGGCGTGCCCGTCAGGCACGACCGAGCGGACGAGATCGTGGCATTCGACCCACGACCGACCGGTCGCGATCACCACTTCGATTCCATGTTCGCGGGCCCTCGCGATGGCGTTCGCGTTGGCCTCGGAGACCTCCCCTTTGCGATTGAGCAGCGTCCCGTCGAGATCGGTCACGAGCATCCGATGGGGCATCGAACGATGCTACACTTCGCCCCCTTATGGATCGAAAACGACTCGGCTCAGTGCAGCAGACCGACATCACGGAAAGCCGCATCAATGACGACTTTGTCTACTGGCTCAAGACGAGCGGCCCCAACTGGCTGCTCGCCGTCCTCGTCGTGGCTGCACTGATGATGGGATGGAATTGGTGGAAGGGCAGAGCTGCGCAGGCGCGCGATATCGCGTGGGCCGAACTCAATGCCGCCGACATTCCGGCGACCTTGAAGGACATCGCCCTCAAGCACGCCGACGTCGATTCGGTGCCCATGTACGCGCTACTCAATGCCGGGGACCGCTACCTGCAGAGCGTCCTTACCGGGACCCGCTTCGATCGAGAACCCAGTGCGAGCGATGCGCAACTCACGCCTGAGGTCCGCGCCGAATGGCTCACCGAGGCGGACACCCTCTACACCGACGTGATCACCGCGGCCAAGGCCGACCCCACCGGCGGGCTGCGCGGCTTTGAGGTCTCTGGTTGGTTCGGGAAGGCGGCGGTGGCCGAGTCACGCGGCGATATCGCGAGCGCGAAGAGTGCTCTCGAGGGGGCGATGAAGTCAGCGGGAGACCAGTATCCGTGGCTCGTCAAGAACGCTCAAGCGCGACTCGACTCGCTGACTTCGATCTCCTCGCCGTACCCGATTCCCGCCGCGCCCATGGTGGCGGTGCCGACGACGGTCATTCCGGGCACTGCCAGTGTTGGAGCGGACGCCGATGCGCTCAAGTTGCTCTTGGGAGACTCAGCCGCGACCGCTCCGTCTGCGACGGCGCCTGCTCCCGAGCCCGCGCCAGCACCCGCGCCTGCACCCGCGCCAGTTCCCGCGCCAGCGCCCGCACCGGCTCCCGCGCCGGCACCGAACCCCTGACGCGGCGAGTTCGCCGTGAGCGACGAGCCACGACCGCTCTTGACGAGTGCCGGGACTGTCGATCCCGATGCGCTACTTGCGCTGCATGATGAAGCCGCGGCGAAGGACGACGACTCTCCGGTCGCGGTCACATTCACCCTCAGCCACGACCTCAACAAGCGGCTCGACCGCTATCTCGTCGATCGAATCCCCTTCCTGAGCCGCACCGCGCTGCAGCGGCTCATCGAGGCGGATGCGGTCCTCGTCAACGACCGCGTGGCCAAGGCCTCGACGAAGTTGCGCCTCGGAGATGTCGTCCATGCGATGCTCCCCCCGCCGCCGAGCAGCGAAGTCCCGATGGAAGAGATCCCCCTCGACATCCTCTTCGAGGACGAGCATCTCATCGTCGTGAACAAGCAGCCCGGACTCATCGTCCATCCGGCGCGCAGTCACAAGTCGGGGACGCTCATCAACGCGCTTGCATGGCACTTTCACCATCGTTCCAGCGGAACGCTCTCGACGGTCGGCGCCGACTTCGCCCGGCCGGGAGTTGTCCACCGCCTCGACAAGATGACGAGCGGCGTGATGGTCGCCGCCAAGACGGACACGGCGCACTGGAGGCTTGGAAAGCAGTTCGAGACACGGACGACCCAGAAGCGTTACCTCGCCCTCGTCCATGGGCACATGGAGCCGCTCGCCGATCTCATCGATCTCCCCTTGGGCAAGCACCCAACGATTCGCGAGAAGTACGCAGTTCGCCACGACGAGACCGGTCGCCCGTCGCAGACGGTCTATCGGGTACTCGAGGAGTATGCGGGTTACTCGCTCGTGGAACTTGAGCTTCGAACGGGACGGACCCATCAGATCCGCGTACATCTCTCGCACCGCGGCTATCCGATCGTCGGCGACGATATGTATGGAGGACGTCACAGCGTCGAGCGGGACTTCGGCGGCGACTCGGACGCGAAGGCGATGACTCGGCAGGCCCTCCACGCCGCGTACCTCGGCATTCGACACCCCATCACCGATGTGCCGATGAGCTTCACGGCTCCCGTGTGGGCGGACTTCAAGCGCTGCGTTGATCTCTTGCGTGCGCACCGCTTCGAGCGACGGCCCGAACTCGGGGGAACGGTCGTGACCGTCGCAGAGTGACCCGGAAGCCCTAGACCCGTTCAAGCGGCGAGGCTCGCCGCATGAGATCGACAAGCGCGGCCTTCGGATTCACGCCGCGGAAGAGCACCGCATCCACCGCCTGCGCGATGGGCATCTCGACTCCATGCCTCTGGGCCAGATCCTTCACCGCCCGACAAGTATCGACACCCTCGACGACGGAGTCCATCGAAGCGAGCGCCTCGGAGAGAGTCGCGCCGCCGCCGATCTTCTCGCCGAGCGTTCGATTGCGTCCGTGGGGACTGAAGCAGGTCGTCGCAAGATCCCCCACTCCAGCAACGCCGAAGAAGGTCTCGCGCACACCCCCGAGGGCGACGCCCAGTCTGGCCATCTCCGCGATGCCGCGCGCGAGAAGCGTTGCCTTCGCGTTCATTCCGAGACCCATCCCATCCACCATTCCCGCCGCGATGGCGATGACATTCTTCAGCGCACCTGCGCTCTCGACCCCGACGAGATCAGTGCTGGGGTAGACGCGCCACGAGTCGCCCGCAAGCAGCGACTGCACCGCCCCCGTTGCCTCAGGACACCCCGCGACGACAAGTGCCGTCGGCAGGCTCAGGGCCAGTTCGGTCGCAATCGTGGGACCCGAAAGCGCGACGACCTCCGCGGAGGGACACTCCTCCAGGAGCACTTCGGATGGACGCAGCAACGTCCCCATCTCGAATCCCTTGGCAACACTCACCAAGATCGCCCCGTCGGGAAGCTGCTCACCGAGAACCTTCCAGATCGACCGCGCGTACTGGGACGGAATGGCGGTGATGACCAGAGCAGCTTCTTCGAGCGCGGCGTTCGCGTCGGTTGTCACCCGGATGGAAGGTGGAATCGCGAGACCGGGAAGCCTCGGAGAGCGTCGCTCATCGCGCAGTGGCGCCGCCTCTTCTTCCGTGCGCGCCCAGAGCGAAACGTCGTGTCCAAGGCGCGCCGCATGACACGCGACGACGGTGCCGAACTGTCCGCATCCAATCACGGCCACGCGCACTGGCATGAGGCCACCCTACCACGACGCCGCGCCGATGTGGCTGCTACCCTTTCCCCCTGCTTGGAACGCACCCCATGACGACACTCAAGGGCGACATCGGATTCTCAAGTTCGCTTCCCGACGCAGATGCGGCGCAGGGTGGCGCACGCCTCGAACGCAAACTCTTCGTGGCGCTCTGCGGGGGCATGCTCCTCCTCGTCGCCTGGCTCGGAGAAGCGGTCTTCGGCATCGAACCATCGGTGGCGCAGATCCCCGCGGTCATTGGCGCGATCATCCTGATGGTGCCGATGGCCTCGGGGGCGCTGAAAGAACTCAAGGCGGGGCGCCCCTCGAGCGACTCGCTCGCCACGCTCGCGGTGCTCGCTGCGATCGCCAACCAGCTCTATCTCGCCGCAGGATTCCTCGCGTTCTTCCTCTGGCTCTCCGAACTCGTCCTCTCCCGGACGGCGTGGGGAGCGCAGCGGGCGATCCGCGAATTGCTCGAATTGACTCCCGACATCGCGCGGCTCCTCGATGCCGACGGCAACGAGCGCGAGGTCGGCCGCGCGGCCCTGAAGGTCGGCGAAGTCGTGCGGGTTCGTCCCGGCGAAAACCTCCCCGCCGATGGCCGGATCATCCGCGGCACGAGCAACATCAATCAGGCCTCGCTCACAGGCGAAGCCGTGCCCGTTGAGGCGCAGCCGGGCCTTGAGGTCTACGCAGGCACCACCAACCTGACCGGACAGATCGACATCGAGGTGACTGCGGTCGCCTCCGAGACAACGATCGGCAAGGTCGAGTCGCTGATCCGCGAGGCGGAGAAGTCGCGCACCGACCGCCAGGAACTCATCGAACGGCTCGCGGCGTACTACGTCCCCGTCGTCCTGATGGTCGCCGGGCTCGTCTGGTTCTTCACGAGCAAGAGCGACCTCGCGGCCGTGCGCGAGCAGGCGTCGGTGCGGGCCATCACCGTCCTCGTCGTGACCTGCCCGGGAGCGCTGCTGATTGCCTATCCGACCGCGATGGTCGCCGCCTTCGCGGCTGCCGCACGCCTCGGAATCATGATCAAGCAGACGAGGATCCTCGAGTCCGCGGCGCGGATCGATACCGTTGTCCTCGACAAGACGGGGACGCTCACGACCGGCAAGTTCAGCGTCAGCCGCCTTGCCCCCGCGTCGGCGAGCGATGGCGCGCGACTCCTGCAGGCCGCGGCGGACTGCGAGCAGTCCTCCAATCACCCGCTTGCGCGCAGCATCCTGGAGACCGCCGAGCGCGCACGCATCAAGCCGGAGGCTCTCACGGCGTACGAGGAGATTCACGGACGCGGTGTCATCGCCACCACGGCGTCCGGTTCGACGATTCACGCTGGCCGCGCCCACTGGCTGCGGGAAGTGAATCCGTCCATCGCCGCCGAACTGGCCCAGATCGAGGAGAAGATCCCCGGAATGTCGAGCGTCCATGTCCTCAAGGACGGGACGTACCTCGGCGCGGTGGGACTCGAGGACAAGTTGCGGACCAATGCCCCTGAGACGGTCGCTCGGCTTCGGCAACTCGGCGTCAGGCGCGTCTGCATCTTTACGGGAGACCGCCTCGCCGTCGCCAAGCAGGTCGGCGAGGCCGTCGGCGTCGACACGATCGAGGCGGAGTGTCTGCCCGAAGAGAAGCATGAGGAACTCCGCTATCTCCTCAATCGAGGCCACAAGGTCCTCGTCGTTGGTGACGGCATCAACGATGGACCGATCCTTGCGAGCGCCGATGTCGGCGTCGCGATGGGACTCTCCGGTTCCGACATTGCGACCAACAGTGCAGGTGTCGCCCTCATGAACGAGGATCTCCGCCACATCCCGTTCCTCCTTGAACTCGCCGTCAAGGCGCGCGGCGTGATCGCGGTGAACATCGCGGCAAGCCTCCTGTTGGCGCTCGTCGGTCTCGGGCTTGCTGCGACTGGGCAAATCCAGATCTGGGTGACCCCCTTCTATCAAGCGGCGGCCTACATCTTCGTCATCGCCAACAGCCTGCGGCTCGTCCGATTCGGTGAGGAGTTCGCCGATGCCGAAGAGATTCGGCGGCTCACCGAGGCCCGCAAGGCCGAAAAACCGCTGCGCGCGGCGCACCGTCTGTCAGCGACGTCCTAAATCGCCCAAGAGACTTGATTTCCGGCATTCCGGCTGTATTGTCGCATTGTCGCGAGTTGTCGGCGGCGTCGGCGTCTTGCGATCGGTCCTCACTCACATCTAGGTGTCCCCATGAAACTTGCCCCCACCGCTCTTGCTCACCTCGTCATCGGCGCCGCATGCGCTGTGCAGGCCGACGCCGCGGTCGTCATCATCAACCAGAACTCGTTCACCTTCAGCCCCCTCGCGGCCAACGCATCCGTGGGCGACACGATCCGCTGGGTCTGGCATGGCGGTGGGCACACCGTGACCAGCGGTGCCAACTGCAACTTCAACGGACTCTTTGACGGAGACCTCTCGACAGCGATCCAGTCCTTCGAGTGGGTCGTTCCAGCATCAGTGGCGGGGACGACGGTTGCGTACTTCTGCATGCCCCACTGCTTCTCTGGCATGGTTGGATCGATCGTGGTTGCGCCCATGGCAGCACCCGGCGACCTCAATTCGGACGGACTCGTCAATGGACTCGATCTCACGCAACTGCTCGGGGCGTGGGGGACGGCAGATGCCGCGTCGGACATCAATGACGATGGCGTCGTCAATGCGGTCGACCTGAGTGTGATCCTCGCCAACTGGACTCAGTGATCGCTCCAGCGATCGCCCACGCGCTTGCGCTAATCGTGACCGCCTCGACACCTGAGGAGGGACAGGATCTGTTCGTCCGCGAATGCCTCGGATGCCACCGTGGGGACTCGCCTTCTCAGGTCGATCTTGCGGCTCCCGGGCCTCGGGGAAGGCGCGCCCTCACAGCTGCGGCCGCAGTCCGCGATGGCCTCATGCCCCCGTGGCTTCCCGGGCCCATGGGTGCGCCACTGGCGCATGAACGCCGATTGAACGAACACGAGCGGGCGACTCTCGTCGCGTGGCTCGAGCGCGGGGCGATCGTGGAGGGGAAGTTGCCGCCCGCCCCGAGCGTGGGCGTACCGGCGGCGACGACGTGCCTCGTGAACTCCCCGTCGTGGGAGGTCGGCGCAGCTCCCGGCATGGCGATGCGAGCCTTCGCCGTCGAACTGGGCAACTCACAGTCGCTTCGCGTCCAAGGGCTCGCCCTGCGCTGCGACTCTCCGGGCCTCGTGCACTCCATCTCCCTGCTCGCCGACACGCGCGGCTACGCGCAGCGGCTCGATGCCGCCGATCCCTCCCCCGGCTACGACGCCGCGGGCGACATCGGCCTCGATGCCTCGGGATCCGCGGGAGCCGTCGCGCGACTGCAAGGAGAGTGGCTGCTTCCTCGAGGCTGCGCTCTCGAGATCCCAGCGCAGTCGACCCTCGTCCTCGAGGTGCATGCCGATCCTCGCGGACGCACGGAGTCCACGGCCTGCAGGATCGATTTCTTCGGGGCTGATCCCGGCGCGACAACGGTCAAGGCGTACTCCTTCTCGCGGGTGCTCGGCGCACGGATCGGAGATGCTTCCCGCGCCATGACGGTGCTCGTACGCGCGGGCTCGAATGCGCTCGGCATTCACGTGATCGCGACGGCCCCAGACGGATCGCGCACGACTCTCCTGGAGATCCCCCGGTGGAATGAGCGGTTTTCCGAGCCGTGGAACTTTGATCCACCGGTGCCGCTCGCGGCTGGCACCCAACTCAGCGTCGAGTGGACCACGAATGAAGAGGCTCCCGTGATTCCCGCGACTTCACACGCTGCGGCGATGGTCGAGCCGACGGTCGTCGTGCTCACGGCACCCGCTCCGACCGAAGCCGCTCAGGCGATCGTCACCTTCGGATCGAGATAGATGTCTTGGATGGTGTTGAGGAGTTTCACTCCCTCGGCCATCGGACGCTGGAAGGCCTTGCGACCTGAGATGAGCCCAGTTCCGCCAGCACGCTTGTTGATCACAGCCGTGCGCGCTGCGTCCGCGAAGTCGTTGGCGCCGCTCGCCCCGCCCGAATTGATGAGACCCGCTCGACCGCAGTAGCAGTTGAGGACTTGGTACCGGCACAGGTCGATCGGATGATCGCTGCACAGATCGGTGTAGATCCGCTTGTCGAACTTGCCGTAGGACGAGCCGCCCATATTGAGCGCGTCGAACCCGCCGTTGTTCTCGGGCAACTTCTGCTTGATGATGTCTGCCTGGATCGTCACGCCGAGATGATTCGCCTGCCCGGTGAGATCGGCTGAGACATGGAAGTCCTTGCCATCCTTCTTGAAGGCGCTATTG